>JBJTQD010000483.1:0-920 GCA_046075445.1 Planctomycetota bacterium | reverse complement strand
CCGAACCGCTCGTCGCAACACCGAGCGATTTCGGCCTCCGATCGGCTGAGCCCCCACACGCCGCGCTACTTGACTATCTCGCAGCCCAGTTGCCCGCGCATGGCTGGTCGCTGAAATGGCTGCACCGAGAAATTCTGCTCTCCAACACGTATCAGCAAAGCTCAGTCGTCGACATTAGCAGCGACCACCGCATCAGCGCAGACCCCGAAAACCATTTGCTCTGGCGAATGAACCGCCGCCGCCTGGAAGTCGAAGCACTCCGGGATACGCTGTTGCAATTGAGCGGCAAGCTTAACCTCGCCATGGGCGGTCGCCCCGAGGCGGGTGCCGCAACTCCCGATTCGACGCGGCGCACCATTTACGGGCTGGTCGACCGCCAAGGCCTACCCGTGCTCTTCCGCAATTTCGATTTCGCCTCGCCCGACCAATCGATCGAACGCCGCCCCCAAACCGTCGTCCCACAACAAGCTCTCTTCGCGCTCAATTCGCCGTTCATGCTCGCGCGAAGCGCCGAGATCGCAGAACTCACTCTGCAGCAAGAAGCTGACACCAACTCGCGACTAAACTGGCTCTACCACCGACTCTATCAGCGCGACCCGCTGGAAGATGAACGCACCGCCTGTCACGAATTCCTCGCGACAGTAACTCCCGAAACCGAGAAAGCCACCTGGAGCCAACTCGTCCAAGTTCTACTCGCATCAAACGAATTGCTCTACGTCGACTAACTCAACACTTCAATTAGGAAACCTGTAGCCACAAGGCTCCATCGTTTTTCCCATCGCCGACAGGCGAGGCGAATCTGACTGAAACTAAACCACAAAAAAATCGCGGCCACCACCGACCTTGCGTCGGTGGAGCCCTGACTAACCAGCTACCAACTCAACAACCAAAAGAACAGCTCACCACCGACCTCGAGTCGG
>JBJTQD010000482.1:0-986 GCA_046075445.1 Planctomycetota bacterium | reverse complement strand
TGAAGCTCCAGCAACGCAGTGTTTAGCGAAGCGGCGGGTCTAGCGAGGGGGCAGGTGCGCTGCCGCCAAGAGCAGGGCAACGCAAGTCGGCGCGTGGGTAATTTCGCCTTGATGGATCAGCTCGATCGCCTGCTGCAGTGGCAAAGAAACAACTTCTATTAATTCGGTCCCCTCGGGCTCAGCTTCTGCTTGAGTTATCCCCGTTGCGAGATAAAGCTGGACCGGCGAGCGAATGATCGTGGTGTAGGGATCGAGTTTGACCAGCGGTTGCCAATTTTGTGCGACCAGTCCGAGTTCTTCTTGGAGTTCCCGCTTTGCCGTTTCTAGTGGATCTTCGCCTGGCTCAATTCCACCGCTGACAACCTCCAGCGAGATGCGCCCGATCGCGTAATGGAATTCGCTTGTCAGATGGACCCAGCCCTGATCGTCTAGTGGCAACACGGAAACACCGGACTTCATCTGTACGACGACGTGCTGCCCCGGTTTCTCATCCGGGCGAATCACTTTGTCGAGTTCGACTTGAACATAGCGATCGGCGTAGACCTCCCGAGTCTCGAGGATTTTCCAGGGACCATGAATCCGCATGACAGAAGTTCCTCAGTCAAGTCGAGGGAGAGTGATTACCAGCGATTGACTGAGTATAGCGGACCGGACGCGCGGCAAGTTCGGCCGGCTGACCGCTCTGCGATTGGAAGGTGTCGCTGCGAGTAAGCGGACCTGTGCCCAGGGACGCTATTAAAGAAACGCAATGCACGTAGCGGCGTGCGGCTATAGCTGCCGGGGGCGAGGTCGGGAGACCTTCGCCCAGCGCCGGCGGGACGAGCTTTACGAGTGGGGACAAGTCTCTACTTGGGCATCCTGGCTCAAACACCCAGCGAGCTGAGTGCCGTGAGGAGTTCCGAGTACTTTTGCAAAACTTCGTTCGTTAAATAGACTCCCGCATCGCGACGCCCAAAGCCGACTTCGCTGCACTGAATGGTTTCGGC
>JBJTQD010000481.1:0-1537 GCA_046075445.1 Planctomycetota bacterium | reverse complement strand
ATTGCTCTGGCCCTTGCGCTGGGATGCATTGCCGAGCCGCTGCGGGGCCAAGAGTCCCCCGAACTCTCTGCTGCAGCCGTGCGGCAAGCGATTGATAAGGGAGTCTCTTTTCTCCGCAATACCCAGATGAAGAATGGGCAGTGGAATGAGATGAACCTTTACGAGGGCGGTGTCACTGCACTGGTCGCCCTCTCGCTCCTTAACTGCGGCGTGCCGACAACCGATCCAGACTTGGCTCGAACACTGAAATTGCTGGAGACTCAAGGCCGCGAGCGGATGACGGTCTATGTCGCCTCGCTACGCCTCATGGTCTTCACGGCCGCCGACCCACAGCTGAAACGGTACGGAAGATTGGTTCAGGAAGATGCGGAGTACTTGCTCAGGCTCCAAGTCAAAGGAGGGCCTTACGTCGGCGGCTGGAGCTATGGAATTACCATGGTCGACGAATTGATCGGCCAGACCGCTGACTCCTCCAACAGCCAATTCGCGCTGCTAGGTCTGCACGAAGCCGCTCGGGTTGGCTTTCAAGTCCCCCGCGACGTTTGGATTCGAGCTCGACAGTATTGGCAAAATTCACACGATGCAGGACGCGGCTGGTTTGCCTACTCCCCGCGGAAGGACCGGCCTAATGGAAGCATGACCTGCGCGGGTATCTCTTCGCTGGTGATCTGCGACGAGAATTTGGCTGACCCAGACCGCTACTTGAAAGGCGGCCGAGTCAATTGCTGCCAACCGCCGGGCGATCAGCGATTGATCCAAAACGGCATTCGCTGGCTCGCCGACAATTTCACAGTCACCTCAAATCCCTCTCCTGATCCTATTGGTCGCGAGGGAAAGTACTACTATCTCTACGGGATGGAGCGGGCCGGAAGAATGAGCGGCCAGCGGTTTATCGGACCGTTTGATTGGTACCGCGAAGGGGCGGCGCACTTGGTCAAAGACCAAGGCTTTGACGGCTCTTGGCAACGCGATGACCGCTTCGGCATGTCGCGCGATATCAACACCGCATTCGCCCTGCTGTTTCTCTCCAAAGGAAAACGCCCAATTGTTTTCGGAAAGTATCAATTTGGTGATGATCAAAACTGGGATTTGCATCCTCCCGGAATTCACTACTTGACCCGCGAAACCGAGAAAGCCTGGCAGTTGCCGCTCAATTGGCAGACGGTCGATGGTAACACGGCAGAAGTCAACGACTTGCTCGAAGCCCCTGGGCTGTTCATCAGCGGGCAAGAAGCAATCAGCTTAAATGCGGAGCAGAAAAAGAACCTCAAAAGCTATGTCGAAAATGGTGGCTTTCTCTTCGTCGAAGCTTGCCAAGGTGATGGCTGTGGAAACAACGTTCCTTTTGACGCCTCCTTTCGAACCCTGATGGCAGAGCTGTTTCCGGACAGCAAACTGGAACCGCTGCCGCCCGAGCATCCGGTCTGGTCAGCCAATTTTCCGATCAAGCCCGACCCCGAACGACCGCTGCTGGGTCTGCAAGCCTGCTGCCGCACGAGCGTGATCTACTGCCCGCGAAATCTTTCCTGCTACTGGC
>JBJTQD010000480.1:0-2360 GCA_046075445.1 Planctomycetota bacterium | reverse complement strand
GCCGTGCCGAAGCGGAACCAGTTCGCGCAATCGTCCGCGATTAGACTCAAGAATCAGATCGAGCGGATTGACTCGATTCTTACGCGGTTGCCACTCTGCATGACTCTGTCGCGGGCATTTCGCTCGTAAACTCTTACCAAGTTCCAAGAGCTGCTCTCGAGAGAGATATGCGGGCTTGGCGTTCGTTAGCGCCCGTGATTTGGAGGCCTGCCGCTTAGCCATGGTTTACTCTTAGCTTGACGATGGAAATGCACTGTTGGCAGACTGAGCATTGATGAGCAGTCTGGAGTTATCTCGAGTATAGTTGCCCAATCGTGCGAAAACGGCCTGTTGCCGAGGGCTATCCGGAAATTCCAATTCTGGCTGAATTCACTTAGCCTCAAACGCCTGGGCACCGTCAATCATCGATTTGAGGGAAGTCATCGCTTCTTGGTTTACTTTAATTAGCCCTTCGCGAGGGCGGTCTAGGTCGACGACAAGTGTGATCACAATCAAATAACTGAGTACCAGAACAAGCGTCGCTGGTGAGCGTTTCGATTTAGCCAGAGCTTCGTGGTAACCGACTCCCGCCATTGCGAATGTGGTCAGGAGCAACAGTGCGCCTCAAAGAATAAGCGGCAGTCTACTACGCAGTCCGACTAGCACTCGTTCGGAGTGCACATCAATCATTTCATTCAGGGCCTGGACAAACAGTCCGATGGGAATGGAGTCGGGCTGGGTTCGACCCGCGACTTCAGCCTCTTGCCAGAGTTTGTGGTGGAGTGCGTCCGCGCGGGTGAGCGCTTGGTTGACGTCGCCTGTTTGGACAACTTCCAATCTTGAAGAGACATATTCCGCGAGTAGTTGCCGCGTTGGGGCGATTTGATTCTCGGGAAGAAATCCGGCTCTGAGAAAGGTTGTGCCGATGGCGTTCGCTTCCTCGACGACCATTTCCCGCCGCATTTCGAAACGGGAAGCAGCCAGTCCAAAAGTGCAGGCGAGCATAAACGCCAGAAGGCCAAGCGTCGCGCCAACGATTGTCCCCAGAGGGCCGGCGGTTTCGGTTTCCGTAGATTGGCAACGGTATTTTCCAAGCCGATAGCCGGCTTCGATCGCGAGCAGCACGCCGAATGTGATGCTGGCCAGAAATAACCAAATGGGAAGGAAATCTAATAGGTTGGGCACGGCTTGAAGACTTGTTAAGGGATTTCGTTAGGGCAGAAAAGAAATGTCGATCGACAGTCGAGTTTGTTAACCTTCGAAGAGATGTGTCGCCAGCGGGGTGCTTTCAAGCTCTTTCAGCTTTACTTTGTCGTAGACGCAATCAGTTGCTGGATGGTCAAGTCCAAAACCCGACGAACTCGGAGTTGCAAAACTTGTACCGGAGACAAGTCAGCTTCGTTTTCCAGCTTTCGTCGCCATGATGGGCGGGGGGATATCAACCAGAAAGGAAAGGTTTGCGCGCCGCAGAGCGAATCCGCACAGCTAAGTTTAATTTTTTAACTGTTGTAGTCGTTGAGATGCGATTCGGTCGAGATTTGAACTTCTCTAGATGAATCCAGAACCCAAGGCGATTCTCTGAGAGAATTCAGTCGACCGAATTCTGGTCAGACGAATCGTCCGAATTCCATCCAGCCATTGCCTCGCAGAGCGAACAACTCGTCGGTTGTCAAAGTCACGAGGCCATCGTTGGGGTTTGAATCGCGATTGCTTCCGTCAAAACCCCACGGGTTTCGGAAAGTGACGCTGGCGATCGCTCCCGTGGAGTTCCATTGGAAGCTGTGAACAAGATAAGCGTGGTTCATCACAAGTCCATAATTATTTGTCGCTGAACCGATAAATCCGACGCATGCTGCTTGGTAATAGGACCAATGCGTGTAAAGCTGATTTGCGATTTGGACTCCAGATGAAAAAACGGAGAATGATCGTTTGCCAACTTCAAGTGCATTGAAGGCGTGGAAGACTTCCGAATGCCAACCGTACTCAATTGCTTTGTAACTTTCTGCAGTGGTTCGGTAATGGGCGAAAGCCTTTTCGGCGATTGCAACCCACAAGGAGCCCCCCGATCCAAGCTGGGCGAATGCAGGCGTTGTCGCGTAACTTGACGATGCAGGCAAGTCACCGTCAACTCGGAAAAATTCATTGCCGAAACGGACGCCGTAAGTACCATCGTTGAAATCGACGATATTAGCTTTCAGGACTTGGGGTTGGTCGTAAGCAATTGCGCCCAATCCGACGAGTAGATAGCAATCTCCCAGCGAACCCTGTACGGTGTCGGTGAACTTGGGACCTTGGCTGGAGAAAAGCGGCCCGTTGAATTTTTTGTAGACCATCCCGCCGTGCAAGGCCGGATCGGTGATCGCGTCGCCATCGAGTGTCAG
>JBJTQD010000479.1:0-2153 GCA_046075445.1 Planctomycetota bacterium | reverse complement strand
AACGCGAAACCGGCCGATGAAAGGCCTCCATCTACTTCACTGCGCACCACCCCAGCACGGCTCTTCTGGCCAACGGCCTTTCAGCCTCCAGCCCAGGGTAGAGCGGCCGGTAAATGCGAAGCATCCGGCCGCGCCACCCTGGGTTAAAGGCCCTCATCAGCCGGGCTTCGCGCCAGCCCCCGGTTAGTAGCTGAAACAATCGCAGCCCCGAAATGGTTGGCCGACGAATCCCCCATCTTCCCTACTACTCTACTGCTCTCCCCTCTACTCTCTCGCGCAGCGCGGGCGGTTCGACGCGGAACCCTAGATAGACGCAAAGAGGAGACCGGAGGTTGAAGAAGCGGCGAGGTCGGGAGACCTGCGCCGAGCGCGAAGCCCGGCCCTACTTCTCCCCTCAATCTCTCCGCTCTCTGCGTCCTTTGTGTTTACCCCTCTTCGGTTTTTCCTCTTCCGCTTTACAGATCCTCGTACCGGATCTCAAACAATTCCGTACAACCATTGATGTCGCCGGACTTCAGCCCCTTGGTGAACCACTTCATTCGCTGAGCCGAAGTGCCGTGGGTGTAACGCTCGGGGATCGCCCGGCCGGTGGCTTCTTTCATCAGCGTATCGTCGCCGATGCGGTTGGCGGCGTTGATTCCCGACTCGATGTCACCCGGCTCGAGGATGTTGTATTCCTTGTGAGCATGATGAGCCCACACGCCGGCGAGGAAGTCGGCTTGCAATTCCAACCGGACCGAAGCGCGATTCGTTTCAATCTGATTGCCGCGAGCCCGCACCGCGTCGACTTGGTCGCTGAAGCCCAGCAGCTTTTGCACGTGGTGAGCCACTTCGTGAGCGATCACGTAGGCCCGGGCGAAATCGCCGCCCGCCTTGTGTTGCTTTTCCAGCTCAACAAAGAAGTTCGGGTCGATGTAGACCTTTTGATCGCCCGGGCAATAGAACGGCCCGACTTCGGAAGTCGCCATGCCGCAGCGGGATTGGACCGAACCGGAGAACATCACAAGCTGCGGTGCATTGTAACCACCGCCTTTGACCTGTTCCTTAAATAGCCGGTCCCAAATCGTCTCCGTATCGCGGAGAACGACCTTGATGAACTCGCCTTCGTCGTCGGGCTCGCCAGCTTTCTTAGGCTGACCAGCCGGAGCCTGCTTTTGGGCTTGGGCTTGTTGCTGCTGTTGTTGCTGGAGCAGTTGCTGTCCGAGCTTCGGGTCGAACAAAAACGCGATGCCGACGATCAACATCATCAGGATGCCGCCGCCACCGACAGCCATCGCTGGAGTGATGCCACGACGATCTTCGACGTTTTGACTTTGTTCTCGACCTTTCCAACGCATGGATCACCTTCCGCAAACAGCAGGTTAAATATCAAGACGAACCGGGCAACGAATTTCGCCCCGGGGAATCAGAGATGAATTATCGAATCCAGCCCCGAAAAAAAAAGGGGCCGCGCTGCGCGAGAGAGGTGAGGGGAGAGCAGTGGAGCAGGAGAAAAGCCAAAAAGCCTTGAAAAGATGGATTTCTTATTATCGCGCACCACCCTGTCCGGCTTTCAAGCCTTCCCCAAAATGAAATGCGGTCATATGTATTCCTTGATTTCCCTGTCTTCCCTACTGCTCTACTTCTCTTCCCTCTACTTTCTCGCGCAGCGCGGTACGGGCGGTTCGACGCGGAACCCTAAATAGACGCTAAGAGGAGACCAAAGGTCGAAGAAGCGGCGAGGTCGGGAGACCTGCGCCGAGCGCGGCGTTTTACCGAGCCGCCCAACCGGGGGCTGGCGCGAAGCCCGGCTGGCATGGAAAAAGACGACCGCCGGCACGGGGCCGACTGGTAACGGAATCCATTTACATCGATGCGCACCACCCCAGTGCGGCTCTTCTGGCCAACGGCCTTCAAGCCTCCAGCCCAGGGTAGAGCGGACGGTAAATGCGAAGCATCCGGCCGCGCCACCCTGGGTTAGCGGACGAATCAAAATTCCAAAGGTCGAACCGCACGTCGCCCCCTGGGCACGGGCGGTTCGACGCGGAACCCTAAATAGACGCTAAGAGGAGACCAAAGGTCGAAGAAGCGGCGAGGTCGGGAGACCTGCGCCGAGCGCAGGGGGAGGAGAAGCGGACGGCTGGTTTGCAACGCGCGATCAACTTGCGCTTCGC
>JBJTQD010000478.1:0-3982 GCA_046075445.1 Planctomycetota bacterium | reverse complement strand
TGTGCATGGGTGCGGCTGCCATCGGCGGAGAGAGTGCGCGAAGAGAGAATTCTGTCGACCATCACGACGTCCATCCCGGGGATACCGATCAAGACTTCGCGCGGAGCCAACTCGATATTCACGCGTCCGATGAGAAAAGGGCTTTCTTGTAATGTGACTTCATCGAGGATACGGCTGAGTGTGCCGGCCCAGCCGACTCGTTCCGCCGGTAGCGGGCTGTCGACCGTTTTGGTGCTGCGATTCTCGCGGACCACTGGGACGCGAGTTCCAATCAGTTCGAGTTCTGAAGTAAAGCTAAAGCGAGCGGGTTGATTGAGGTCTGGCTGCCAAGAATCGATCGTCGTGCCGCGGCGACCGCGGTATGGTCCGAACTGGCGAAAGGCGATCACGTAATCTGCCCAGTTGGGACCAATCCGGTCGGTGAGTTGCTGGTGAAGTTCGACGAGGTCAGGCTGATTCAGCCAGATTCGTGGTTGGCCTTGTTGGTTCTCGTTGCGTTCACGGCTGGAGACAGTGAGGAAGTCCCGCCAAGGGCGAGTTTTCCCAGAGCCGAAATTCGAGCTCTTACTGGAATTGCTGGAGATCGCTGAGTTGCGGTTGCGTCGAGTCTGCGAACTCCCTTCCGGCGAAATTTCACCGAGCATCAGTTCGGGCGTGACACCGGGAACGAGCAGCAGCTCCTCGAGCAGCGGAGGGAGTGCATTTCGCGGCTGGTAATCGAGGCCAAGCGATGAATAGCGATCGGCTTCGGCGCCGCTGCTGCGGGGAGCTGAGTCGGCGTCGATCCAGTCAAGGATGGAATCGGCAACTTCGGTGGTCATCCCGGGCAAGTTCATCAGTGCTTGAACGCCGCTGCCTGGATATTCCTTGTCCCAAACAAGCAGTTGGCCGAGGTGCAGTTTGGACGACTCGTTGACGGGACCGGTCTGACTTGCGTCTGGGCCGCCGGGAATGCCGGGGGGAGTGATACTGAAGCGAAGTTCAGTGTCGGGGTTGGAGTCGACAGAGACGGCGCGGTTGAGAAACAGGGCTCGGTTCTCGCTCAGCCCGCCGAGCGATGCTTGGCTGGCACGCGACTGGGTTGCGAGAGCACCGAGGTAATCCCGGCCTGCTGCCGAGGTGTTCTCCAGTTCGACTTCGCTACCCCGGAGTTTTGCCGCTCGATATTCGGTCTGGATCATGGTGACGAGTCCCATGGTTCCGAGGCTGATCAGCAACAACAGGATAGTAACAACGATCAGAACTATACCGCGGCGTCGAGCGATTCTTGGTTTATTGGGATGGGAGATCATCTGGACGATCCTCCCGAACTTTTCGCGCGATTTGTGTTTCGGTCTGAGTTCTTGATTCGACTCTCGGTTGACTGATTTGCAACACTCGAAGCCGGTTTTGCTGGCGGGCTGACGAACAAAAGGAATTGGTAGTCCCAGTTTGGATCAAGCGGCTCCGTTGAATCGAAACGTTTTGAATCTTGAGTCAGAGATGGGGCGACATCATCATCCTGACTGATTTGAGGATTTTTTGAGAAAGCCTTTTCGGAGCGTTCTTCCAGTTTCCGCTGGCGGAGCGATTCGCGAGTCTCCACGGCGAAGCGAACCCGCACGAGTACGGGTAAGCGATTTCCCTTTTTGCTATCCCAGCTTGATTGCCATTTGCGACCGTCGAAATAGTCGAATTGGAGGTCGATGATCTCGGCGGCGAATTCCTTGATTTGTGAGTTACTTTGTAGTTCGCGTGATTCCATCTCGGCGCGGCGTGTGTTTCCTCGCGTGGCTGATTCGTCGAAGGCTGGCTCGCTGAAATCGGCTTCGAAGGTGCGGTCGATTGTACGGCTGGTTTTTGAAGTGGAGCCGGTGGAGGCAACGGATTCGCGTCTCCAAAGACCGATGCGGGACCAGCTTGACTCGGACTCGTCCTCGGATTCTTCAGCGGCAAAGTCATCGATCAGGTCGGTTTTAGTTTGCGAATCGAACTCGTCTTTGGGAGCGACGAATTCGTAAGTCACTTTTTTTGTGGGAGATCGCGAGGGCTTATCTTGTGCGTCCAGCGATGAGTTCGGCTTCAAATCTCCCGATGGCTCATCCAGATCGAAGTCATCGGTCGAGGAAAAAATGGTCAGTTCCAATCGAGTGCTGTCGCCGACGAGAGAGCTTGCGAAAAAATTCAGAGTTGGTTGCTGGACTTGTTCGATTTGAGGGAGGAACTCATCCGCTTTGATTCCGCCGAATTGGTTGAGGGGCGGGAAAGGGAAGCCGGGCGTGGGGCTGCCGGTAAGCGGTAGGTTAACTTTGGGGGGAGACGGAGAAGGAGCGTCTGGTCCGTTTCTGCCAGCAGGAAAGAGGTTGAGCAATTCCTGCGAGAGGTGTTGGTGGAGGCTGCTGACGATTTGCAGCTTTTCCATTTGGGCTGTTTCGACCTCTTCGTGGCGGAGGAAGAGCCGGAACATCGTCCAGACCGCGGAGAGTAGAACGAGCCCGAGGGTCAGGGCAACGATTAGTTCCAGAACGGTAAAGCCTTTGGCCGTCGAAATTCGGGTTCGTCGGAGAGATCGGGTCATGGGCGATCCTCATCATTCGAATCGCTACTGCGCGGCAAGCCAGGCTGGGGAGTTGCTTGAGTCGCTTCTGACGTTTGTTCCTTTTCCTTTTGGTCGCGGGTCGCGATCCAGCGCCGAAGTGTGAATTGCCGCTCTTGCAACTCGCGTTTTCGAGATACTCTTTCAGCTACCTCGGTGGAGCGACTGGTCTGCTTTCCGGCTCCATCCTTGGCGGGTTGTACGGTCACGACGACCAGCGCCAAAGGAAGTTGCTCCCGTAAATCAACGTCAATCGAATACATGAATTGTTCGTTTTCGGGGCAAGGCTGGTCGGTGGCATTTTCCAGCGGCAGCAGGCCGGCGAGCAATTCATTGACTCGATTTTGGCAGAGAATCTGCAGGTCAATGGTTTCCGTCGCTTTCCTCGCGAAACGTTGGGAGAGGTTCGACATTTGCAGAACGGCTGCCAGCCCGAGCATACAAATCGCCATCGCGACAATGACTTCGATCAGGGAGAAGCCTGAACGTAGATCTCTGCGGACGGACGTGCTGTTACGGGGGCTAGGCATGGCAGTTTGTGAGTGGTTGCAGCTGACGTCAGACGCGTCGAGTTGTTGACTACTCCTCGCTCCTGCTCTTTTGGGGTGGAGTGAGTCGGATCCTTCCGGCGAGTCCCATGATTTCCAGTTCAGCGCGAAAGCCATCGGGACTTTCGATCGGTATTTTTTTTGGTTTGATACGACCGGACGGATAAAAGCGAATGGGAGCCGACCACTTTTTCGGTTCAGCTGAATTTTCATCAGTAGTTGATCGGGTGGTTTCGCGCGGGGTGCGTTCTTCGGGAGAAAGGCTCTCAGCGTTGATATCGTCAACCCGCTTTTGGCGTTCGCGCCCGGTTTCCGTCCCGCTGGGACGATTCGAGAAAGCCGACTTAGCGGAGCGGGCTTCTTCGAGGCTGGTATCGACGAACGTCACATCCGCTGGTAACTCGCGACGCAATTTCAAAGGAGCGGGCCGCTTGTTTTCCTGCGAGTTGCGGCCGGGCGAATTGCCGAGCGAAGATTTCGTCGCTGCTTCGCGTAACAAACCGGGGGGCGCGTCCGCGTCGGACTCCGAGCCGATCGGATTATCGAGACGCTGGTCTTGTTCGCCGATGTAGTACTGTCCCGAGCCAATTTGGAATTGGAAGAGAATTGGTCGACCGGATTCGATAGCCGCAGTTCTTGCTGCCGCGAGGTCGTGAAGGAGTTGCTGGCCGGCGTCCTGGACGACACTTTCGTTCAGGGGCCTGCGGAGCATGGGAAACGCGATCAACGTGATCATCGAAAGGATCGTGATCACGATGAAAAGTTCCATCAGGGAAAAGCCTCGGCGGGGGCCCACTATCTGGGGACCCCGCGGAGGAAAGGAGGAGTGGTTCCGCATGGCGGTTTACTCGTCCGAGCT
>JBJTQD010000477.1:0-2582 GCA_046075445.1 Planctomycetota bacterium | reverse complement strand
CCAGCCAAGAACCACGAAGACGGCCCCTAAAGCCAAGTAGGGACCAAACGCCAGAACATTCTTTCCGGTGGTGAGGAACTGAATCCCGACAATCAGCAGGGCTGCAAACGGCGCGGCTACAAAAGCGATCAGTACCGCCTGCCAGCCGAGGAACGCTCCGATCATCGCCATCAAAGTCACGTCGCCAAAGCCCATCGCCTCGCGACCGTAGGCATAAGAACCGATCAACCTCACGCCCCAAGTCATTCCCCCGCCCATTGCCAAGCCGAACAGAGCGCCGAGCAAGCTGTCCCAGCGCGGGCCCATTCCGAACCAGACAATGGCGAGCGCGACACTCAGCGCCATGGCGAGGAGCGTTAACACATAAAGGCTTGCGTTTCTGCGACGCTGCCGGACTCGAATCGCGCAGGCCGTGCGGCGGGCGGGACGGACCAGGCTGCCAAGCAGGATCCGAAATCCATGTTTCCAGCCCCGCCGGAAGTCAAACGTCATTGGCAAAAGTGCGACCGCCCAAACCCAGACAATCGCCAAAGCGGCAGCGAGCCCGCGCCAATCAAATCGCCACTCGGCCTCAGCCAAATCGTGCGGCGTCATAAAGTGCACGACTCGATAATCCGGCGCTAAACCGTTGAGTTGTTCTGGCAAGCGATAATTCGGCGCCGCAATCGCAAACACAATCGCCGCCAGCGTTCCAGGAACCGTGACCCAATCCGGGATCGTGAATTCATCGAGGTCGATGAAGGTGGCGATCGCCAGAAGCACGAAGAGCAGAGCGAAAGCTGCGTACCAAATCTCGAGGTCCCCTTCGCGCGGTGGCATCCCCGTCAAACCGCCTTGTGCCAACCAGTGGTAGAACCAGACGGCCCCCACGGCAAAGCCGATCTCGATCAAGAAAGGTCTGACCCAAAAGCCTCGCCCTAGTACGCGACTGTCACGGCGGAGCGATAACCAGCCGAGGATCGGGACGTAATCCAGTGCCTTGCGCGGACCAACTTCGGGATCCTGTGGGCCCCAAGGGCTATGCAGCAACATCCCGTAAAAACGCAACTGGCAGATTGCCCAGTTGGCAATCGCACCGACCATCGCACCGAAGATAAACAGCGGGATGTCGATGCGAGGGTTCATGCAAGTGGCAAAAGAATGAGAGAGAATAAATCCAAAAATCAGCCCTCAGAATTATCGTCTGCCGGCAGGGTCGCCCACCACTGGGCGATCGACTCGGCCGCTTCTGCGGGGCTAAGCTTCCCGGTCTCCAAACGGAAATCGGCACAAGCCTCATAGTTGGAACGGCGACGCTCACCGAGCAACTTCAGTTCCTCCAGACTACTAAGTGAGCTGAGTGCCGGCCGCCGGCCACCCGACTTGGCGTCTTTCTGAATTCGCTGATGCAAAATCTCGGCGGGAGCCTCCAGCCAAACGGCTCGGCCTGTCTTCCGCATCCACTCTCGATTTTGAGCTCGTTCGCAAACTCCGCCCCCAAGGGCAACGACTCCCGGAGCCGCTTGGCCGCTCAGCAGGGCCTCACCCAGCAAGGCGAGCGTTTGGCTTTCGAGCTCGCGGAAAAAAGGTTCACCCCGCGCTTTGAACATCTCGGCAATCGACATCCCGACTGTTTTCTCGACCAGCTCATCGAGGTCAAGAAAGGGGCGATCGAGCTTTGCCGCGAGCAGTTTGCCGATCGTCGACTTGCCGGTCCCTCTGAGACCGGTCAGGTAAAGGTGTTTAGACATGGTTCGTTCTCGCGCGACGTCCGTAGCAGCGTGTTTGCGACTGGATCAAAAAAACCCTCCCAGTCGCCCGGGAGGGTTTGATTTTCGCAGGCCCGGTCTTTAACCGGCAGATGGGCCCGCCTTGAACCTGAGTTCCGCTGCACTTGTTCCGCGTCGCCACTTCGGGGGAGGATCGAAGCTAACTCCCCGGAGCTCGGTGTTCGGAAACTTTCCCGCCAGTCGGAGGAGGCTTTGGCTCCATGAGTTTGGCTCATTGAGTAAAGCGTGGCGGGTCAGCCCCTAACCGAGGGCTTCGACTGGACTAAGCGCTTTTGGTCTCCGGCATCGTGAACTGGAATTTCTTCCCTTCCACGATCTCTTCGGTAATCACGAACTTGCTGCCTTTGGGCTGGTCAGGAAGTTCATACATGATGTCGAGCATGACTTTTTCGACGATTGCCCGCAGACCGCGAGCTCCCGTTCCTTTTTCCAAAGCACGCTTGGCAACCAGCTTGAGTGCGCCTTCGGTGAACTCGATGTCACAGTTTTCCATCTGGAACAAAGTCTGATACTGGCGAACCAAAGCGTTCTTCGGTTCCGTCAGGACCGACATCAAACCAGCTTCGTCCAGAGGGGCGAGGCTGGAGACAATCGGAAGACGACCGATCAGTTCGGGAATCAGACCAAATTCGAGAATGTCATCACTGGTCGCTTGGGCGAGAATCTCCGCCCGTTCACCGTCAGCCTTGAAGCCAGCTTGCTGTCCAAAGCCAATCGTTCTGCGGCCGAGGCGTCGGCGAATGATGTCTTCAATACCGACGAAGGTACCGCCGCAGATGAACAGAATGTTCTTGGTGTCGATCTGGATGTACT
>JBJTQD010000476.1:0-2752 GCA_046075445.1 Planctomycetota bacterium | reverse complement strand
AGAGGCTGGAGCTCATCTTCAATTCGTCAGGAGTTGCCGGAAATCTAATCGCTTCAATCTCTTGTTTTTATCTACTATTCTACTGTTCTGCTCTCTCCTTTCTCGCGTAGCGCCGCCTCCGTGAAAGACCGGTTTTCGGTTTTTCCAGCCCCAAAAATTCAGCTGCCAATTCTCGTAGTTCAATCCTCAATGGTCTATGCTTGCTCGTCGACTCATTACTCCCTTTTTACCCTGTGAGGATTCCCCCGATGCGAATGGTTGGCCTTATTGTCTGTGCAATCCTCGTTGCGAATTCGGGCGGTCATTTCCTTTTGGCTCAGCAGCAGTGGCAGGGAACCGTCTTGCCGACGCGGCTGACTGTGGGGTACTCGGTGCGGGTCGCCGACATCAATCGGGATCAGAAGCCAGACTTGGTGATTGTTGATGCCAAAAGGGTACTGTGGCTAGAGAATCCGAGCTGGAATGAGCATGTGATTTGGGCGACGCCCGAGGCCAAGTTCGACAACGTCTGCTGCGCGGCGGAGGATATCGATGGAGATGGTGACCTCGATCTCGCGGTGGGTTACGACTGGCAAGCGAACAATACGGCCAGCGGCGGTGCGGTCGGCTGGCTGGAATCGCCCGACGATCCGCGGCAGCCCTGGACGCATCACGCGATAACGGCCGACGAGCCGACGACCCATCGAATGTATTTCGCCGATTTCGACGGCAGTGGAAGGCGCTCGCTCGTGGTCGCGCCACTCAAGGGACGGGGCGCGAGCGCGCCTGGCTGGGACAACGCCGGCGTCAGAGTCTCGCGCTGGGAGATACCGGCCGAGCTGCGCGCTGGGACGAAGCAGACTGCTTGGAAGAGCACGACGCTGGTAGAGTCGTTGCCGGTGATGCACAACCTGCAGCCGGTCGATCTGAACGGAGATGGGGCGGAGGAGTTGCTCTTGGCCAGCTTCCACGGCGTTCACCTCTGGATCTCCTCTGGGCCGAATTGGCGGACCCAGTTGATTCAGCTCGGCGCGGGCGAGCAGGAGGGCGCAGCTCCGGCACTGGGTGCGAGCGAAATTCGCCTGGGGAAACTCCCGGCTGGAAAGCGTTTCCTGGGAACGATCGAGCCCTGGCATGGGAATCAGGTCGTGGTTTATGAACCGCCCGGCGAACTAACGGACGAGCAATTGTTCCGTGGTCAGACGCCAATCTGGACGCGGCGGGTGCTGGACCGCGAGCTGCATTGGGGCCATGCGGTCGCCTGCGTGAATCTCGACGAGGACGCCGAGGATGAACTGGTGATCGGCGTGCGCGATGACGCTGGCTCCCATCGCTGCGGTGTGCGGCTGTACGATCGTCAGCCCTCAGGCGAGTGGACGCGGACGCTGCTCAACCCAGGCGAGGTCGCGGTCGAAGACCTCGCAGCGGCGGACCTCGATGCTGACGGCCAAGCCGAAATCATCGCCGTCGGCCGGGCGACCGGGAATGTGGTGATCTACCGGCGGAAATGATGAGTAGAATAGGATGAGTTCACCCGACTAGGTTGAGGGATTCTGGACTTCGTTAAAACGAGTTTTCGTCGTGCAGTTACTGGATGAACTTCAGAAGCTCATTGCCGTATTTAATCAAGCGGGAATTGAGTACGTGGTTTGTGGCGGAGTAGCGATGGCTATTTTAGGCCGCCCGCGAATGACTGTTGATCTTGATTTGCTGGTAGCTGCAGAGCACATGGCTACAGCGATTCGAGTAGCAGAAGGAGTCGGTTTTTCTGACCACTGCAGGTGGATTGAGTTTACTCCTGATCGACTTGGTCCCAATCGCCTCTATCGCCTGAATAAATTTTCAGGAGAAGATTTTTTGACGTTGGACTTGTTGGATCTGACAGAACAGCGAAGAGTGTTACTCTCGGGCAAACAAGTGGTCGAATTTCGCGGCGAGCTTCTCCCGACCATTTCGCGCGAGGGACTGATCGAGATGAAATCTCTTTCAGGGCGAAAGAAAGATCTGCTCGATATTGAACTGCTGAATAGCGCTGAAAGCGAACCTTTATGAGTGAAGTATTCAGCAGCAGTCGAGAAGGTTCCGAGCGCCAAGATCCCAAATGGGCCAGTCGTGGCTGGTCTGATGAAATGACTCCGGAGGCCATCCGGCGACGACTGGACAAGCTGGAGCAGCTTTATCAAGCTTGGCTGGAGTTGAAAAAGCTGCGGCCAGTAGTGCTCGAAGAATTTCCGCGTAAATCTTCCTAAGGCGGTTCCCACACGACATGCCGTTCACGGTCCGGGAGCGTCTCCGAACGTCTGCCTCGGCCCAGTCCGCCTGCAGGATTGGGTCGTCTTCGTGTTATCTTGCTGAGTCGAACTCGTCTGCGCGGCGTTTTATTCGGAATGGGAACGAACCTCAATGTTCACACTTTTAACTTGGTTGCTTGGACTGCCGCTAGCGATTTGGATCGCAGGAGCCCTGTACTACGATGTGGCCGGAGCCGCTCAGCAAGGCTGGTTTCTGGTCGCGGGCTGGTTGGCGATGGTCTTCGGCTGGTTACTGCTGGGGCCGGGGGGCGCAAACGGATTTTTCTGGCTACTCATCGCCGAGGGATTGTTTTTCGCTTGGTGGCTGACGATCCCAGCTCAGCAGCATCGCGAGTGGGACCATAACTTCTCCACGCCAGCCCGATTTTCCTGCAACGGCGACCTGATTACGGCCGAGCATGTGCGGAATAGGGAGTACCAATCCCTCGAAGAGTCGACGCCGCGCTATGAAACCCGAAACT
>JBJTQD010000475.1:0-2890 GCA_046075445.1 Planctomycetota bacterium | reverse complement strand
ATGCGATTCGAGCGCGTTGTTTTCCTCGGAAAAGCTCAGTCCGATCCTCGCGCCGAACAGATCATCCAGCTTCAGCATCCCGTCATAAGTCACTGTTGCCCCGCCTTTGGTTTGTTTGGTGTCGGGAGGCACCTGGCCAATTCCAGGAAACTGAAAACTCTCGATTCGCCCGGGCAGCACGGCCACCGCGACTCCGGATAACGACTTAATCTCCTCAACCTGTCGGCTTACGAGCGGTTGAGTCAAGGAGTATTCGAGTTCCGGAAACTCCGGTTGCACCATGCCGTAATAGACATCGGAGCCTTGTTCATCGGTCCAGACTTGATCGAACTGGTCGACGACTTTGAGCGATGCACGCGGGATGTCGATTGAAATCGGCCGGAGTCGCGGCTCCCAGCGAATCGTTATCCCATAGGTCGTCCGGTCGAAAGAGGACTGGGCGAGAACTCGGCTGGAGTCAACTCGATTTAGCTCTACACACAGAACATTGGCAATATCAAATACTGGCGTGACGCCCTTGTTGTTGGGGTCCAGCGGCGCTTCGTGAAAACCAATTGCAAACTTCTCGCTGCTGTACGGGTCGAGGACTAAGTCGTATTCCTTCTGCAATCGCCGGATCACATCCCAGAATTCCAAGGGCTTACCATCCCAGGCAATCTTCTGTTCCATTTTGCTTTCGGTCACCGGCTCAGCCGTAACTTTGTTGCCGGAATGTTTTTGGATTTGAAGAAGGGCATCCGCCAACGACAATTCTCCCTCGAGTTGCAGCTTGCTCGGATTAGTCACCGCGATGATCGCCTGCTTTTCTAACTCGCTCCGGATTCGCAACAGCCGCTGCTGAAGGTCTCCCGTTTGCGAATCGACGATCGGCGAAAGGTGGTCCAGCACTGGCAAGCCCCAGGCGATCAATCTTTTTTCGGCCGCATCTCGTTCGGGAATGCTCTGAGCGTTGAGTTGCTGCTCGAGCCGAAAGACCGCTTCGCTTAACTCCAGCGGATCGCTGGGTGCGGTTTCTTGTGCCACACTTAAGCAGGGCAGGCAAAGAAGAGAGATAAGAAGACAAATCAGCGAACGGCAATGAGACCGCATCGGAACCTCAGCTATCAGAACGCATACCCGGGCCTCTGCACTCGGTCAGGCTGTAGCGACTGGGCCGGTTGCAGCGACATCATCTCGATTGATTATCGCGACTTCCCTGCTGCGATTCCAGCGTCCGACACGCATCGCGCTGCGTGTTCTACGTTTTTATTGCTATCTCTCCACTTCGCTCTCCCAGTTTCATTTTTCCATGAAAACCTTTTTGCAGCTGCTACCTGCCGTTAGCCTTGGCCTGATCGCCCTGACTCAGGCGGCGGCCGCACAAGAGGCTCTGCACGCCATGCAGACGGTGAAACTGGAACGGGGTGCGAAGCAATACATCGGGGCTCTGTTGGCGGAGGACGCGGATAATTATGTCCTGCTGCAACGCGACGGCCGGATGAAAGTCGTCTCTCGGTCAGGCAGTTCCCACCCGACTCCCCTGCTGGACAGTTTTGCTCCGTTTACCGCCCAAACCATGCAGGAAGCGCTGAAAGCCGAATTCGGCAAAGAGTACGAAGTCTCGCAAACGGAGCACTACCTCGTCGTCCACCCGGTCGGTAAAGCCAAGCAATGCGCTGACCCGTTCGAGGAACAGTACATCAACGCACGGCAGTATTTTGAAATTCGCGGCGTGCCAACGCGCAATCCCGACTTCCCATTGGTCGCGGTCGTCCTCAACACCCGCGGCGAGTTCGATCGGTTTCTGGAGAACTACCAACCGGAAAACGCGCACGACCAAGTCCTCGGTTACTACTCACCACGAAGCAACCGGACGATTACTTACGACCAGTCTCGTGGCCGCTCCGGCGAACGGAACAACATGGAAACGTTAATCCATGAAGCGACGCACCAGATTGCGTTCAACACGGGAATCCATAGCCGCTTCAGCCCCATGCCTCGCTGGTTCACTGAGGGACTCGCGACCATGTTTGAAGCGCCCGGCGTGCACTCCTCGGTCACCCACCCCAATCTGCAGCAGCGGTTCAATAAGAAATGGCTCAGCTACATCCGCAGCAAGGCTCGCCCCGGAGAATCCACTGGCGTTTTGGCTGACCTGATTTCCAGCGACGAACTTTTTCGCAGCAATCCCGAGAAGGCCTATGGTTATGCTTGGGCTCTGACTTTTTATCTGGCCGAAACGCAACCGGAAAAGTACGCGCAGTATGTGCGGCGAGTCAGCCAGCGCACCCACTTCCGAGACTACTCTTCGCAAGCAAGGATCGAAGACTTCGCCAGAGTCTTTGGAAATGACTTCACCGATCTCGAAGCGCGAGTCAGCCGCTTTCTCGTCGAATGAGACCTCGCTGCCGAAAAACGAGGCGCCGCAAAATCAACCGCCTCGCTCAGTTTTTATACCGATGAGCGAACTCAACTTTGCTCGGTCAACTGATTCTTGACCGCCCAAACGGCGGCTTGAGTGCGGTCGGTGACATCCAGCTTTCGCAAGATGTTTTGGACGTGCTCCTTGGCCGTCTCAACGCTGATGCCCAGCGCTCGCCCAATCTCACGGTTGCTCAGGCCAATTGCCACGTGCTGCAGCACTTGCCACTCACGCTGAGTCAGCGGAATGCTGTTGCTGACATTCTGCCTCGGCCGCCGCAACTTAGACTTTGTTTCCAGCATCAAGCTTTCAGAACTAGGCGTTTCGCCCTTGGCTGCCCGCTCAATCGCGTCGAAAAGCTGAGGAATAGGGCTGGTTTTGGAGACGAAATCAAACACGCCGAGCGACAAGCTTTTGGCAATGCTCAATTGGTCTGAATGACCTGAGTAAACGATCAACCGCTTCATCCAGGGTTCTTGGCGATGTGGT
>JBJTQD010000474.1:0-1098 GCA_046075445.1 Planctomycetota bacterium | reverse complement strand
GATGATTTCGGAGGAGGGGAAAATTGGTTTTCCTCTCTGGTGCGACCAATTCGTCGCTTCTTTTCTAAACTTGGCGGGCGGGATCGATCACTTGAGCGTGCCGCAAGCAGCGAGCCACTTTGGAAGTCTCTCCTGCTGCTGATCCCGCGGCTGCTTTCCGAGCTGTTTCGCTTCCTGATTTTTGACTGGAGTACCAGTCGCAAAGGAAAAGCTTTCCTGTACGCATTACCCGCTTTGGGGACCGTTGGTTTAGTGGTTGCAATCCTCTCGGTTGCAGCCTGGAAACTCGAAACCAGCCGAGAGCCTTTTTATTCGGAGTGGCTCGCTTTTAGCCAAAAAGAAGAAGACCACGAGTTTGCCAAAAGCTGTGCCCTCAAATTAGTTGACCTGAATCCGAGCGATGTAAACAAATACAAGTTAGCCTTGGCGATTCGACAACTTGACGATTTCAACTCAGCTTTTGATTTGATGTCATCGTTGGCGCCGGAAGAAAAGGTACTCAAACAGCGAACGACTATCAGCAATCCGACTGCCGAGGAGACCGCGGGGACGGATGATGCTTCGAAAACATCCCCGCTCTCTGGCGAGCAAGTGGCTAAGCCCGATGCCGAACCAGCAGCCGCACTAACCGACGAAACCCCTACTGAATCCGCTACAGAAACGGACCAGCCGAGCTTGGTCTACACCGGTTACGCTCCTGCACATCTTTGGGTCGCTGATACTGCGGCCTTTGCCACCGAACTGAACTTGTCGGCTGAGGAAAGAAAAAGCAAATCGTTAATCCACTACTCTGCCGCTTTTGAACTGGAGAAAAATGAAAATTCTCCGGAGTCAATTTACGCGGCGCTGCGACTCTCCGAACTGCAAGTTCAAAACAATGACTTAGCCGGAGCGGAGAAGACGCTGCGTCTTGCCGCTGGCAAACCTGTCATCACGCTTTTGCACCTGCAAGCCATCGCTCGACTGCTGGCTGTCCTGAAACAACAAGACAAGGTCGCCGAAATCAAAGCGAGTGCGGATAGTCTCGAACCGCGATTGTTCAAACTCGCCTCCAGCATGCCTGATTCAATCGAGCCCTGGCAGGCACTGGTAGATGTC
>JBJTQD010000473.1:0-4811 GCA_046075445.1 Planctomycetota bacterium | reverse complement strand
GCTGAACAGCAGCGAATCGTGCTTGCGGCCGCCTTGCCCCCTCAGCAGGCTCAAGATGTCAAGCAACTCTGTGACCTGGCTGGGTTGAAGCCAACCCGAATGTTGCTTCGCCCCTTCTGTACGGCTCAAGCTCTAGTCCCCGCTAATGCGTCGAAGCCTGTCTTGCTGGTTCATGACCTCGGCAACGAGTTGGAAGTTTCGATGGTGCATGGGCGCAAGCTCTTTATGACTCGCACAGTCAAGCTGCCTGAGGAAGACGCAGGCGAGCGTTTACAGGCCATCGTGCGGGAGATTCAACGCAGCCGGTTGCTGACAGCAAAGAGCGTCGCGGGAAGAGCGGTTGGTGAAACTCTGATTGCGGCCGCGCCATCCCAACGCGAAGCATTGAACGGACTACTTGCTCCGCTCGATATCGGGCCCTATCAGTTGATCGATGCCTGCCAAGTCATCGCTGAGGATGGCGGAACGCTCGACGCGACCGACGCAGAGAAGTACGTCGCGCATTATGGAGCAGGACTGGGGCTGACCAAACGTAATTGGCCCGAGATCGACTTCGGTGCCCCGCGTAAGAAGGTAGAGAAGAAGACCGACTTCCGCAAAGTCGCCATTTGGAGCAGCCTCGCGGGCTGCCTGCTGCTCGCAGCGATCGGGACTGGTTGGTATCTCTTAGCAGAACAAGCACGCAAGATTGCGAATTTGGAAACGGAGTTCAATCAACTCAAAGAATCCAATGACGACCTTGGTGTTGAACAAGTCGTCGGAGAGGTATCCCTGATCGATAACTGGGAAAAGAACAATGTGAATTGGTTAGAGGAATTGCGAGAAGTCAGTCAGCGACTCCTCACGGCAGACGAGACCATGGTTTCCTACCTTAAAGCCGAATTGGGGCGCGAGGGTCCCGAAATCGTCTTTAAAGGCAAACTCAATGAGCGCGAGACGAATACTCAGCTGAAAAACAACCTCGCTGAGCGACCTTACCAAATCGAACAACGCCGCAATGTGATGTCGACTGACTCACAAGACTATCCCTTCGAATTCGAATACGCGCTGCTGCTCGACCGCAGTGCGGTAAATATTGCTCAGGTGATTGGACAACGGATTCGAGATGCCGCGGCCGCTCAGAATCCTTCCCAGCCAAAACAGGAGGCTGCTCCGGTCGAAAGCGCCTCGAAAACGGAACAGACCGAGACCAAGAGTTCCGAGCCCAGTAAAAAATCGGATGACGCAGCGACGCAGACTGCTACTGGCAAGTCCGAGTCGACTGAAGACAAACGCTGATCACGCACCCCCTGAATTGACAACACTTCGACCGTAAGAGAACCGTCCATGTTTGAGAACATGTCAAAGCGCGAACGCATCTTGGCACTGGTTGTTGCCACGACGCTCCCCTTGGCGCTCCTACTGTGGGGTTTCACAAGCTTCAGCAGCAGTTACTTTGCCGGTCAAGCCAAACTGCGGGACTTAGACGGGCAAATCGAACGGGAGAAAGACCGTCGCTTTAGTGCTGAAGAGGCCAAACGACGTCGGCTTTATTACCGCCAACGTAGTCTGCCGACCGATCTGAATACTTCGCGAATTCAATACGATGCTTGGTTAACCGAGATCATCGAAAAGCGTGCAGGGATGGTCGCAACCTCGATTGACGCCGGGCGTTCGAACAGCAACAAAGTCCGTTACATGCAGGGCAATAAGCCAATCGATGTGTTCCAAGAGGTCAGCGTAAAGGTTCGTTGCTCGGGCACGATCGGCCAGTTGATGACTTTGCTCACTGAATTCTACAAACTCGATTTGATGCACCGAATTAGCTCGCTTTCAATCTCACCAATCGCCCGAACGGGAAGCGGAGCGGGAGCGGAAGTTCTTACGGGTCAACTCAAGATTGAGTTTGATATTTCCGCCGTTTCGCTTGTCGATGCGAAAGAAGAGAGCGAATTCGTGTCGGAGTTGGCTCGTGATTCAATCAGTTTCACGCAATATACCGACGCAATCCTTTCCCGGAATATTTTTGGCCCGGCCAACAACACACCAACCGTCAGTTCCTCCAGCCGCTCCTTCGAGACCGGCGAGCCGTTTGAGCTGACCTTGACCGCCGATGATGCTGACGAGAATGACCAGCTGACAATCGAGTTGCTGCAGTCCGAGGTGGAAGGGGCTAAGCTGAGTCAAAAAGAGGGCGATCGTCGCGCCCGTGTCGCCGTTCCAGCTTTGGCCGAAGAAGGCCGATTCGAAATTAAGGTCCGCGTCACTGACAACGGCTTCCCATCCAAGAGCACCGAAAAGACGATAGCCTTTAACGTCGACAAGCCTGAACCCAAGGTGGTTCGCGAGCAGCCCAAGCCCAAGCCGACGTTTAAACACGCCAAGGCCGCGGTAATTCGAGGTGTTGTTCAAGACAAGTCAGGTGCGGATGTCTGCTGGATTGAAGTTGAGACGCTGGGCAAGTCTTATCGTTTGAAAGTCGGCGAGTCGTTTAAACTCGACGACAAAACTTGGACGCTAAAGAGTATTGAGTCGCGACGCGTCACGCTGGATGTCGATGGAAAACTTCAGACCTACCGGCTGGGGTCTCAACTTGACTCGCCCGAAGGCAGCGTGAAGGAAACGGTTGCCCGTGAGGACGACGGCGACGAATAGCCCCGTATGACCGACTCAGAAGGGCGATGGTCTAGGTCAGCTCGACGGCTGATTCTCGCTCGGGTCGGCAGGCAGCACCGACTTGAAATTGGGCTGCAATCGGGTCGCCGGTTCTTCACCCGATTTGTTTGAGCCGGCGCAGGGCAGGGCGATCGTAAATTTGCTTCCGCTCCCTAAGCGGCTGTCCACCGAAATCTCGCCGCCGTGTTCTTGGATAATCTTCCGGCTGACGGCGAGTCCCAGGCCAGTTCCCCGGTTGCCTTTGGTGCTGTGAAAGAGCTCGAAAATCTTGTTCAATTCGGTCGGCGCGATCCCTTTGCCGTTGTCTTGCACGGTGATGAACGCGTGTGATGATTCTGGTTTGTATCCCACAGCGACCGTCACCTTTGCCGATGGACTTCCCTCGCAGGCATCAATCGCGTTGTGCAGCAGATTGTTTACGGCGTGAGCCAAGCCGAAAGAGTCAAACTCAAAGGGAGCGGGGAGAATTCCCGGCAGCCATTCGAGAGCGACCTTCATCTCCCGAGCGCGGTCCTTCAAAAGCTCAACGCATTCGGCGACCGTCTGGTCTAGCCGCGCAATCGACCGCTCCGGCTTTCGCTCGCGGGAATAGGAAAGCATGTCAAGAACCAGCTTGCTGATGTCGTCCTGATAGCGGCGAACGATTTGCCAACCTCGAAGTGCGTCAGCCCGTGAGTCACTCTGCAATCCTTGGTCGAGGAGGTAGGTACCCCCATTGATTCCCTGAAGGATGTTCTTGATGTGGTGCGAAAGTGAGGCAATGGTTTCGCCAATCGCGGCTAATCGTTCTTTGTTGACCAGTTCCTGCGAGAATCTGGCATTTTCAATCGCGAGTGCAGCATGGTTTCCGATTGCGACCATGATTTTCAAGTGCTCTTCAGTCAGCAGGTTTTGTCCGCTTCGTCCCATGCGGGCTGGGTTCTTGAAGGTGTCGACGTAGATTGCTCCCAGAAAACCAGTATGTCCACAAAGCGGAACGCAAATCGCCTCGTGAATACCAATTTCAGAAGTAGGGTCAGAGTCATCCCAGCGTTCGTCCTCCCGCGCATCGTTAGTCAACACGCCGACATTTTGACTTTGCACATACCGCAGAATCGCCTTGCTGACCCGCATCGCAGAGGCGGCATCTGGCTGGCGGAAGCGGGCTGCGGTTACGACGAGTTCGCTGGTTCCCTCATCTTTCAAAACAATGCAAGCCCGATCGACAGCAACCCACTCCAGGATTTGGTCTAAGACCCGAGCGATCAGCGATTGGACGTCGCTCGTGTGGCCGATAGTCTGAAATGCCCGGTAGACGAAGTCCAAGTCGGCTTGGACTCGGGCTTTGACTTGAATGGGAGGAGGGGCGTCTTGGGTCAGGGAGGCGGTATCAGAGCTGTCGCTCAATGAAGGGCTTGGTCCGCCGCTTGCAGAGCGAGTGCGGTCGTTAACCAGAAAGACAGACGCAGGTGCGGCGCTGCTGGGTTGCGATTGACTGGTGTCCGTAAATAGTAACTCTGTCTGGCCCGCCTTGATCATATCGCCGCTGCGAAGTTGGCTGTAGTCGACCCGCGCACCATTGAGAAACGTGCCGTTGTTGCTTCCCAGGTCTCGAAGCCAAAACTGACCATTGTCGAGCACTAATTCAAAGTGACGCCGCGATATCTCTCGGTCCAAGAGTTGAACGTCATTGATCGATGAACGCCCCAGCGAGATAACGCGATCGTGTAGTTGGATCACGGTTCCGCTTTGTCGACCATTCGTGACGTATAACGTCGGGTACATGGGGGGCACGCGAAGAGGTTTTTTGAGGAGCGACGAGAACTGGTCGAAGAACCCTGGGGGCGCGAAAACGGTTCGGTGCGAGCCACCGTCGAGCTTGAAGCTGCGACAGCCCACACGGATGCGATAGATGGAAAGCTAAGAATCAGGCAAACGTCGGCAGACGTTTACTTATCCTTCTTTTCGCCTGGATTAAAAGCTTCGCCGGTTTCAATTTCCAAGTCTTGAACGACCGGTTCGTTCGATACCTTTTTTGGGCCGGCATCACATCCTACAAATGCCACGGTCAAAACGAGCAAGGTGCAAAGAGCGAAGATTCGGTGTCTCATTGAGTGCCTCCATTCAATCTAAAAGTAAACTATGGGTCTCTGCGGCAGCAGGACCGTATCCTAGCC
>JBJTQD010000472.1:0-2311 GCA_046075445.1 Planctomycetota bacterium | reverse complement strand
CAATATGCTCAAGATATTAATCTGCCGCTCCACTTATTGATTTTCTCCTTTAGAAAAGGTCGAAGAAAAGGTGTCAGGAACCGTTTCGGCCAAATTAGCTTTTCGGTTCCTGACACCTTTTCTTGTCGCGGCTGAAGTTCGTAGCCCTGAAGGGGCGATCCTCAAGCAGCGCAGTTGCGGCGTGCACCCGGACCGATAATTCGCGGCCGGAATTTCACCAACATCGCGATCAACCCTCGCATCGGGGCGCGCCCCTTCAGGGCTCCCAGATCCAAACCGGCCTTGTAACCCAGGGCGTCGCAGCGGGAGCGGCTTCGCCGTCCGCGCTGCTTTGCCCTGGGCTGTGCTGGATCGACCCTTCGGGCCTGCGGGTGACGTGTAACAGCCAAACCGCCAAACCGAACTGTTGAACCGGGGGCTGGCGCGAAGACCGGCTGACGAAGGTTCGTCGCGAATTCTACTTACGCTGCGTTACTTCTTACCGTAGGTCGACAAACGGCACTGACCCCAAGTCCAACTCTTCGCCCGTTGCATTGATTTGCAAGGTCTGCACGCGGTGTCCTTCAAACAGCCGCTCGACCGGTAAGAAGAATCGACTTAGCTCAGCAGTCGTTTCCCGAGTCAGCGTTGGCCCGTTGGCTTTTGCGGCCGATTCCGCGAATGAAGTTGCGACGAGCAGATAACGCCCGGGGCTCTCTACCTCCAAGCGAAACGCTCCTGAATCGCTAGTCCGGGTGACGCCGCCACCGAGCCGCTGAATCGCCTCAATCGCCGAATTGCCCACCGCTTGGAAAGATGAGGGGTTCAGGCTGGTCGGGTTGAGCCGCTCGGAGGGCGTCTGGTTCAGCGGCAGCAATAAAATAACCGACGGTTCAGGTGTCCCTTCAACCGATTCTATTCGCCCGGAAATGAGGCAATTTGTCTTCGGCTTGTCGCCGACTCGCTCCGGTTGGGATAACCTTGCCGCGGCAAACCCGAGCAGAAAGCAACTCAGCGGCAAGACGGTCAGCAAGGCGACTTGGAACGAAATGACCCAACGCGGTACTTGCACGAATCGGCTTGCTTTCTGTCCGTCCGCCTTCGGTTTAGCAGTTTCGGTCGTCATAATTAACGCTTTCGCCGCGTGCGTTCCGGTCCATTCAAGAGGTGTGATTTGGTCGAGCGGAACAACTTCCGGCGCGACATCACGTTGACCGGTAATCCTAACACGGAAACAATGGCAAGTGGGCAATTGACTGGGAGTGTTGATTTGTGACCACAAGAATTCTACTTGCGTGCGTACTGCTTTTCGGCTGGACATCGGCGGCTTGGAGCCAAGGCGGTCGCCAAGTCAACGTCGTTACGCTCAAGAACGGTTTGCAATACGAAGGCGACATCGCTCGCGTTCCCGACTACAACCTCGGTGGCAATGCGCCCGATGCAACCGGCCAAGCTCTGATCGTGATGGTCGACGATGGCCTCAGGCGGATCTTCTTCAATCAGAATCTAATCGGTCCGCAAATTGCCGACGCCGAACGGTCCGAATCCGAGTTCGAGGTCTGGCAGCGGAAAATGGGGGCTACAACCTCCGGCGCTGGCAACCTCGTTTCCGTCGGCCCCTTCGATGAATTCGGTCACCGCACTCTCTCCGTCCGGAACTCCAAGGGCCAAGTTGAGCACTACGTCCAGGGCATCACCAAGATTACGCCGATCTATTGCGAAGTCGATACGCTTTCAAGCGATTCGCTCTCGCGCGAGTGGAACATGCGGGTCGCGACCAGCGCCGTCAATCCCGAAGTCATTCGCGGCTTGCTCCGTAAACAAGTAATGAACCCGGACAAGCCGAACGAATACACGCGATCGTCGACTTCTACCTCCAGTCCAAGCAGTACCAGCGCGCACTCGATGAACTGGAACTGATCTGGCAAGCCCAACCGGGACTGAAGCAACAATTCGAGCCGATTCGGCTGCGGATCCTCGCCGAATACGGGCGTCAAATCCTCGCCGAAGCCCGCACGCGAGATGAATCCGGTCAGTCGCAACTGGCCCTCGGAATGATCGGTGCGCTGAACAAAGAGGAGATGCCCGAAGAACTGCAGATTGAGATGGATGATTTGCGTCAGGAGATTGACGGGCGCAATCAACTGGTTGAACAGACGCGCCGCAAGGTCAACGACTTTCTCCACGCTTATCGCAGCAAGCCGGAAACCGATCCCAAGAACGCCACGATGCTGCAAGAGTTTCTCAGCGAGCTGGAAACGGAGCTTCGTCCGAGCAACGTCGACCGGCTCGCTTCTTTCACTCGCCTTAGCGAAGACGACACGCTCGCCGT
>JBJTQD010000471.1:0-6010 GCA_046075445.1 Planctomycetota bacterium | reverse complement strand
TCATGGCTCCACCGACGCGAAGTCGGTGGTGGCCCGGGTTCTTGTCAGGCCACCTTACCAGCATGCCGATATCTAATTCTTATCCCCGCCTGCTTCGGGTGCTTGATCGACCTTGGCTCCGGTGTCTTCACTAGGTTGATGCAGCCGAATGAGCGTCAACTGCTCCTGCTCTTCCGGGCTGTAGTGCACCAGCACGGGGCATTCGTCGTTGGTGAGGTTGTAAAGCCCCGTCTCGACGAGCAGCTTGTCATTGCCTTGCAGTTTGAGCGCGACGCGTTGATTCTCTTTGTTGACCGAGCCGACCACGGGCGTCACTTCGTCGGTCTCCTGGTTGTGGAAGTTGCCTCGAATCGCTCCCTCTTTGTTCACCGCCAATTGCACGATCTGTTGTGAATCTTTCTGCTCGGCTGAAGCAATCACCGCGAAGACACCCAGCGGCAACCATTCTTCGTTTTCAGTCTGCTCGCCCGCGTCAGCGATCTGGCCAGCTTCTTCGTAATACTGTTCAGCAGTGGCCACCGGTTCATCGTCGTAGTAAACCGTTCCCTCTTCGTAAGTCACGTTGTTGCCGTAGTCGTAGTACGTTGCCGATTCGCTGCAACCACAATACGGTGCGGCGACACTGTAAGCAGCGATCGACCAAGCCGTCGCAGCGACGGCCCACTTTCCGGGCCACCAGCAATTTGGATAAGTCGAAACGTAGCCGGGGCCGAAGTAGCCCCAGTGTGTATAGTTGCCGTTGACGGCGGTCCAGGCGGTGCCGCCGACGAATTGACCATTAACGAAAGCGGCTCCGCGTCCAGCCGAAACGATGTTGCCATTGGGGCCGACGATCGCGGTTCCCGTTTTGATCTGTCCGGTGCCATTGTTGTTGTAGCCCGCGGCCACATTGACCCGCGCGTAACCGTCGGAATTGCGGCTGGCGGACATGGCGCCGCCTTGGCGATAGCCGGTCGAGTCAGCGTAACCGCCGCGCGCGACCGCGCCTGCATTACCCTGGGCATCGACTCCTGCCGCGAACCCTCCGGCGCGAATTGCTGAATTCTCGCCATCGGTACCCGCGCGGACTCCGCGCCCCGCGACCGCTTGGCCGCCTTCAGCCGTTTTCACGCCGGTGCGAGAGCCAGCCGCAATCGCGGCGCTGTCCCCCTTTGATGCTCCGGCGACTCCCGTTCCACGCACGATCGTGTCGCCACCAGCGGTTTCGATTTTGATTCCGCCCACTGCACCGCCAACCGTCGCGCCGCCCTCGGTCGTGCCGCTGCCAGATTTGCCTCCAACGGTGATCGTGGTTCCTTTATCGGTGGTGTAGCTTTTCGTTCCAACACCGCTGCCATCGCCGCCAGTCGAGTTTTCACTCAGTGTCCGGTTCGCCGTCGGCTTGTTGGCTGCGGCTTGGTCAGAGCTGGGGAGCTTGAGGAAATCGTTGACTTGACTGCTGGTGGGTTTCTCGAATGAACGGTTCGAATTGAGCGCGGGTTGACCAGCCCGATCAGCGGCTGCAAAACCACTCATCGGACGATTCGCCGTGGGCCGCTGTGCAGTCGGACGATCGGCTGTCGCTGGTCGCTGGCCGGCCGAGGGGCGCTGGCTAAAATTGCCCGCCGCTGACGAAGGTGCCGTGCGGCTCATCGAAGGCGTACGATTGGACATTTGCGGAGCGTTGTAAGATGGGCTGCTCGCCGGTCGGCTCATCCCCGAAGGTGCCGCTGGCCGCGAGATTCCGCCCCCACCACCGCCTCCGCCGCGGATACCGCCACCTCCGCCGCCGCCACGTCCACGCTGAGCCCATACCGACTCCGGTGCAAACCCAAGAACCACAGCGACGGCAAATACCAAGAGCAGAACTGAAGGACGCATCTTATAAATTCCTTGAACGGAGCAGGCGATGTTTTGCGGGGAGAAAAGAGTCAGCTTGGTGTTGTTATGAATTACTCGCGGTTAGCGACCACCTTCGGGCTTGGTTGCCGTTGTTGGAGTCGCGGTTTCGGGAGCCGATCCCTCGGTTGCAGCGGGCGCGGGGTTGGCTTCTGGGGATTTTGCTTCCGGCGCGGCAGACGTTTCGCCGGCGGGCTTCACTGTGCCTTGGCGGACGACGCGAACCTTGGGGATATTGGGAAGGAACTGTCCGTCGACTTTCCGGCCGATCGCTTGCCAGACGTAACTGTTCTCGTCCTGCGGCGTGTAGATCATCGTGCTGCTCGCTTGTCGCCCGTCGCTCAGCGTAATGTTGCTGCGAACCACCCAAGTTCCGTTTCGCGGTTGCCAAGTACCTTCGCCTAGAGCGCCATCGGAGTCAAACATCCAAGAGCGGATCACGCCGCGAGCAGGATCCCAGCCGATCACCTGCACGCCCTCGAGGGACTCTTGCTCGCCGCTGAACTCCGCTGAGAAGTTGTTAACCAAGAACGCTTGATTGCGACTCCACTCGACTCGCGACACGATTCGCGCGTCGGCTGATTCGTCGATCCAGTCGCCGACCATCCAAGCGAGTTCGGCGAGATTCGGATTGCCAGTTTCCTCGGATTGTTCAGACGGCAGTTCTCTCAAGCTCGAGAGCTTCCAGCCGGTCGTCGTTGCGACATGGACTGCTTCATAGCGTTCTTCGCCCACCACATTGCCGCTAATGGATAGACGAGCGGTTCCCTCCTCGATGGCGACCGAAGGAGTGACCATCCGAATCTTGGACTCGACAATTTCAAGAACCCCTTTGCCGGCTTGACCCGCCGCGAGCACTTCGCGAATGGCAGCCAGCCCTTCGGTGCGCGAACCATCCGCTTTAATCCAGACGCCGTTGTCAGTCCAACTGGTCGCCATCGCTTCCACATCGCCGCGATTGAATGCGGCAGTGTAGGCATCGACCGATTTGCGGATCGCTGGTTCATCGGAGAAGACCGGCGATGCGCCGAGCCAAAGCAAACATGCGAGGGAGAAAAAGCAAAGCGACTTGAACATGAGAGGTCCTGGATGTCTTAACAAGTTGTGAAGCAAGCAGCCTGAGTTGCTGCAGTCCTTAATGATAGGAGACGCAGTGCGAGCAAGCACCGATCTTTTTGCCGATTCGGCTGCTTTTTAGAACTGGCGATCACCACGGGCGTCGGTCTTTGTATTGCCCTTTGGTGCATCGAAAATTGATAAAACTTGCGGGCTGGTGAAGGGAAAGCGGAAGTTCTGAAATTGGTGAAAACGCGGCTTGGAATATGTCGAAGTTACCCGAGAGGGTGGTCTGCACAGAAAGACCGTTACAAATCCGCACACCTGAGCTGGAGAAGTCTCGTGAATACGCGTTGGATTGCCATCGGCAGCATGCTGGCTGTTTGCTGGTTTGTTTCGGTACCAGCAGTCAATGCCCAGTCCGCGGTCGCACCGAGTCAACCTGCCAGCACCTCGGCGGCGACGACGCTGAGCGATTGGTCAGAACCAGCGGCGATTCAGCCTTCGGTTGGACAGAATTATTTGCAGCCCTCTGCCTGCAATTGCAACGGTTGCTCGGGCGGCTGCAATGGCGACGAGGTCTGGGCGACGATCACGCCTTACTTTTGGTTGCCCGGGATGAAGGGGCGGCTGGGTGCTGGAGCGGCTGTCGTTGATGTTGACCTCAGTCTCTCCGACATGTGGGATTTGCTTAGCGACCTGAAGGGTGCCGCAATGGTTCACCTCGAAGTGGGTCGCGGCAATCGTGGGATCATTCTCGATACGTTAATCACGGATATCGCTTCATCTGAAACACTTCCCTCCGGCGCCGTCGGTACGGCTGAATCGACAATGACCTTCCTTGAAGGACTCGGCTTCCGCCGGATTGCATCTCAGGAACGCTGCGGTCGTTTCATCCGCGGGATTAACTGGGATGCGCTCTATGGCGTTCGCTATTATCAGGTCGGGATGGAACTGAGCGTCGTTCCTCCTTCCGGTCCAAGCACGATTGTGGAGCGAAGCGAGAACTGGATCGACCTCGTGTTGGGTACTCGGGCATCGATGAAGCTGGCCAATGGCGGCAGCGCTTTTGCTCGCACGGACTTCGGCGGCTTCGGACTGGGCTCGTCCTCCGAATTCGCTTGGAACCTCCAGTTCGGCGTCGAGAACCGGCTGCGACGTCACCCCAACACGTCCTCGGTGCTCGGATACAAAGTGCTGGACATCAAGCAAACAAAGGGATCGGGGTCTGATGCGTTCCTCTTCGACATGAACCTGCACGGCCCGTTTGCCGCATTGATGTTCCGGTTCTAATTCCCGGTTGAGCTAAACTTGAAACACGACACAGCGGCTTGCATTTTCAGGCCGCTGTTTTTGTTTGAAGCCGAAAGGGGACGGGGGTCAATTACGGAATTGACCCCCGTCCCCTTTTGGCTTCTCCGCGGGGCAGTGAAAGAACTGCACCAGTTTGCCTCGCGGATCGGCACGGGGATGGGTCCCGCGGCCGGCCGTAGAATCGACACTTCGTTTGGGGCGATAATCGGCTCTCCGCTTAGGTCGATTCCAGTGGCGTCCGCACCGAGATCGTGCTGTCACGGCGCGTTCATGCGAGAACGCAGTTCAGCGATCTTCGCCCGCTCGATGGTCATCCGGACGCCAAAAATTGCACCTGCGATTCCAAGCATTGCCCCCCCAATTCCCCCGACCAATCCCCACAGGCTGCCGAAATTCGGAAACCAGAGCTGCAACGTACTGAAAAGGCCAACGCAAATCGGCAAGAGCACTCCACTCCCCCAAAACAGGCCCAAGACCCGCTTGCGCCGCTGGCGATCATAAAGTTCTGCGAGTTCCACGGAGCCTTTCGAGCCCAATGGCTCGGATTCAGTGAGCGTCAACCGCAGACTGCGCGGCAAGAGGGCGAGCAGTAATCCGAAAACCCCGCCGTAGACCGCGAGAGCCAAAAGCCAGCGCGACCGCTCGGCGGCAGCATAGGCAAGTTTGGCCGCCGCCGGATCCGCAGCGGAGTCGCCCGGGTAAGTGCCCGCGGGAAATGGCATCAACCCGCGAGCAGCAATCGCGCCGAGAAAGAGTAAATAGACGGCGATCGGAATCAGCCACATCGCCCGCGTCACGGGGCTGCGCTTCTCGCGATTGACAAGCGAAGCGGTTCGCAGCCCGTTCGCTTCCGACTCGGTCGCCGCCGCACCGCTCCAGAATGGATTCCTAGCGGCGATCGCTGGCACCGCCAGACCGAACCACAGCGGGAAAAACCAGACCCACCAAAAGTTGGCAATGAGAAGTGCACCGGGAAAACGTGAGCCCAGAAGCACCAGCCCCAGCCAAATTGCCAGCAGCGCGACTGTGGCGAGAGAGAGGGCCAGCATTCGGCTTCCCGCCCGAATCCGTCCGGCGTCATCCGTTGTCCGGTTTGGCACGAGCAGCGCAAAGATCAGCGGAGTAACGAGCATGATGGGCGCGAAGACCAGCATCAACAGGCGGCCAAAGGTCAGGAATGGGTCCGACATCGATGTTCTCCAAAAGCAAAAACTGGTTGACGAAAACTGGCTGACTAGGGCGACTGCTTCCAAAGTCGCTCGATCTGCCGATTACAAATGGTCTCGATCACCTCGCGCGAGAATCCTGCGATCTTGGCGTCATTCAGCACCGCCGTAACCCCAGCTTCGATCCTCTTTCGATCTTCGCCTTTCGGCCCATGCGCTCGCTCAGTCGTCGCAATCACGACCGTACCTCGGCCCCGGGCAGAGGCCAGCAAACCGGCAGCAGTCAATTCACGATAGGCCCGCGCGACCGTGTTCAGATTGATTCCCAGGTCGGCCGCCAGTTGCCGCACAGGAGGCAGTTCGTCTCCCTCGACCAACTTTCCGGCGGCGATCAGGTCGCGCAAACCGTGGACAAGCTGGTCGTGAAGCGGAACCGGACTGGTGAGCGAAATTGTGATCATAATCCTATTGTATCATACGATGATACAAAAGGCAATACGGAAAACCGAAAAGGGGACGGGGGTCAATTCAGGGATTGACCCCCGTCCCTTTTTCCTTGGTCGGTCAAATCAAAGGGGTCAGGCCTCTTTGATGGA
>JBJTQD010000470.1:0-2788 GCA_046075445.1 Planctomycetota bacterium | reverse complement strand
CGCGAACGCAGCCGCCAGCCCAGACGGCTTCGAAACCCGCCTGCTGCAGCCTTTGGACGATTTGTACTGCGAACTCGCGGGGCGTCATGGAGTTTGGGGAGTGACTGTTAGGATATGGAACGCTGAACGAGCGAACGATTTCGAACGAACGATGGACCTGAGGTAACTGCGGGTTGGCTGATTACACGGAGGGCGCGGTCGATGGCGTTTGCTGGTTGCTTCGCATTGTAACGGGAAAGGGGTGAGTTTAGAGCCGGACCGGCGAGCCGGGGTTTTGAATAGCTCTAGCCTCGAGGGCGACTCGACGATGACTGCGGCAGACGTTATTTTTGACTAGTGGAGCGTCTCTGGGGTTCGCCCAATGGGCAGCCTATTGATATCAACTTTCACTGAAACCCAAAAAATGAATCAGCCCACCTCTGAACTTCCTTATGAGATTGACGTTCACGCCGTGAAATCGCTGCTGGACAGCAAGGCGGACTTTCTGTTTGTCGATTGCCGCGAACCGGATGAGTTTGAGTTTTGTCGGATTGAAGGGACTCGCTTGTTGCCGATCAAGCAAGTTGCGGAGTGGTTGCCGGCGATGGAGACGCACAAGGGGGACCATATCGTCGTCCATTGTCATGCCGGGAAGCGAAGCATGCGGCTGACGGAGATGCTGCGGCAGGCTGGATTCGATCGGGTGCAGAGTATGAAGGGTGGGATCAACGCGTGGAGTCACGAGATCGACCCCCGGGTGCCGACTTACTAGAGCCCGACTGGATTGCCGCGGCGGAATTCGGTGCAGTGGTGCAAGAAGCGAGCAATCGCCCCGGGTTTTTAGCTTTTTTTAATACGACTTGAACGATCGGGGGCTGATCCCGTATAACAGTGCCTCCCGCGGGCGAAATCCAATGCGGGATTTGCCACGAGCGGATATGGCGGAATTGGCAGACGCGCTAGATTCAGGTTCTAGTGACCGCAAGGTCGTGTAGGTTCGACTCCTATTATCCGCACTACTGGGCCTTTTCTCACGGTGGGCCTTTTCTCGCGGTGGGCCTTTTCTCACGGTGGGCCTTTTCTCACGGTGGGCCTTTTCTGTCGCCCTTTATGTACGCCGCCCCTTTGAGTGCCGGCAGTCTCTTGGGAATCAGGTTTTCCAGCCGGTCTTGTAAACTCGGTCGCGTTTGTTATCGACTCACCCTATTTTGGGGCCTAGGTTCCCTCGGGGCTCAAAGTGCTTGTTTCCGTGCAGTTTGATGGCAAGACGGTTATATTAATCGCCTGAGAGAGCGGTCGCTTTTCGTAAATATCGCCGCAAACGTTGAGAGCGAAGAAGTACCGTCGAGTGACCCCGGAGTCAGTCTTGCGCCTAAAACCAGACGGACCGACAAGCACAGATGACCAAGAACTGGAAAGACCTCGATTCCTTAGTCGATGATTTTGAGCAAGGCTGGCAAAGAGCGCGTCGTGGTTCGCCCCAGCAGATCCCGCCTACGATAGAAACTGCATTAGAGCAGGTGCCCGAGGAGCAAGAGTCGGAGTTGCTGAGACTGCTTATCCCGATCGAATTGGAATACCGTCGGGCCTCCAATCAGGTACCGACTCTGGAAGATTACGAGCATTTGGGGTCAACGGCCTTGCAGATCGTTCGCGAGGTCCTCTCGGACGAATCGACGCTGAGCGGAGCCAAAAAAAGAAGTTCCTCGGATGGGTCTAGCAAGTCTCCTGCCGCAAACCGATCGCGGGTGATTGGCAATTACAAATTGTTGCAGCGGCTGGGTGATGGCGGCATGGGGACCGTCTGGATGGCCGAACAGGAGCGGCCGGTGCGACGACGGGTTGCGCTGAAGCTGATCCGATTCGGGATGGATTCGGACCAGATCATTGCGAGGTTTGAAGCGGAACGACAAGCGCTGGCCATGATGGACCATCCGAACATCGCTCGGGTTTTCGATGGTGGCACGACGGAAGAAGGCGCACCCTTCTTTGTAATGGAGTTGGTTCAAGGGATTTCACTGACTGATTATTGCGACCGCAATCAATTGACTGTGAAAGAGCGATTGGAGCTATTCATTCCAGTGTGCGATGCGATCCACCACGCGCATCAAAAAGGAGTGATGCACCGCGATTTGAAACCATCGAACATCCTGGTGACGTTATACGATGGTCGCCCGACGCCGAAAGTGATCGACTTCGGGCTGGCCAAGGCGTTGCAGCAGCACACTCGATTGTCCGACAAGACGATGTTTACCGAGTTTGGACAGATGGTCGGGACGCTGCAATACATGAGCCCCGAGCAAGCCGAGATGAATGCTCTCGACGTCGATACTCGCAGCGACGTCTATTCTATCGGAGCGATGTTGTATGAGGTGCTGACCGGTTCGACGCCGCTGGAGCGCGAGGCGATTGCTCAGTTTTCAATGGGGAAGGTGCTAGAGCTTATCCGCGAGGTCGATCCACCGAGGCCAAGCCATCGCTTGAGTTCAGTTTCCGAAGAGAAAGCGAGGGGGCTGAGTCAGCAGCGAAAAATTGAGCCGAATCGACTGAAGAGAACCTTGCGAGGCGACCTTGACTGGATCGTGATGAAGGCCCTTGAGAAGGACCGCTCAAGACGCTATGACTCGGCCCGTTCGCTCGGACGAGATTTAAGGAATTTCCTTGACGGCGATGCGATCAGCGCTCGCCCGCCCAGCACGTTTTATAAGCTGCGGAAGTTTGCCCGCAAGAATCGAACGTTGACGAGTGCAATTATCGGGATAATGCTGCTTTCGATCTCGTTCGGTGTCGCCGCTGTGCTTTTGATGGC
>JBJTQD010000469.1:0-2895 GCA_046075445.1 Planctomycetota bacterium | reverse complement strand
CGTGATTTGTGTTCGGTCAATTCCCGGTTTAGGCGATTCAGTCGCGAAAGGGCCGGATGAATTTGCTTCTGCCGTCGGCCCCAGAGCTCGCGGGGACACGGATAGCTTGCAATTAGCGACCGAGGACTGGCTTGATTCGCTTGCTCTTGTTGCGTCGCTCTGCTCGGAGGCGTGCCCGGCGATTTACTTCGCTCGGCTTTTCATAATGCTCGCGTCGGCGCATTTCTTTCTTGATCCCGCTGCGCTCAACCAACTTTCGAAATCGACGTACGGCTTCTTGAATCGATTCCTTTTCGCGTACCAGCAACTTTACCATTGGGCCTCCAAAGTGACTTCAATCAAACGCATTGTCGCTCCTTTCTGAAAAGACAGGGGAAGGGGCAAGGGACGGGGGATCTCGCGAGGGGAAAACTCTCCACTCGTTGAACAGCGACCGTATCGGCCGCTGGGAAGAACCTTTAATAGTAACAAATCACCCCATTGAGTGTCCAGCCAACAGACTTTTCGGCTTAGTTTGGGGGAATAGTCAAGATATTCGGCTGGATTACCCCCCGAATCCCCGCTTTCGGATAAACCGGACCCAAGACGAGGTCTGAGGGGTGTTTGTCCGATGATTTTGGTGGTGACTTTCTCTGAACGTCGAGCCGTTTTGGGGCTCGCAATGCCGCTGGATGTCCCATGCAAGACCCGGCCGACCAATCTCAATTCATCGACGAACTGCTCGACCAGCAAGACGCGGTGATTTCTCAGTTGGATGACTTGATCCTCCAGATTGAGGCTGTTCTCAAGGTAGCCGTCGTCGCCGCAACTGAGGAGCGAGGCGAGGGGGCGGCTGAACAGGACTCCGCGAAAAGAGCGGCCTAAGCCTTCCGCTTTCCAGCTTGAATCGGCTCTCTGCGTTGTCGCCCATCTTCTGCGTTTCCGGCAAACCTGCCACCAGGCATTTGGTTAAAGCCGCGGAATTTCGATGGGAAATTTCCGTTAAAACGCATTCCTTTTCTCAGACATCGCTGCCGCGACCTACAATTCAGGATAGAATCGGTCGGTTGGCATGAGAAATGCTGACCACCCCGGCCGAGACTGTTTGGACATGGTCTCTTCGGTCGGGCGGTTCTCGCGTTAGCAACTTCAAGTTGCTGCCACGCGATTTGTGCTTGAATGAATGGAAAGCAGGCCCACATGAAGTTGTCTTTCGGTCAACATCTCTCGCAAAAGCAGGTCCAGACGCTGGCTCCACGGATGATCCAGTCGATGGAGATTTTGCAGATGCCCCTCGTTGAACTCAACGAGCGGATCGAGCAGGAACTGATCGAAAACCCCGTTCTGGAATTGCGGGAGAAAGACCCGTCGTTGCCTGACGAGGCGATTCCCCAAGACGAAGCCCCGCAGAAACGAGATGTCGACGAGAAAGAGCTGATCGTCGACGAAGCTCATCACAACGCCGACGACTTTGAACGGCTGGTGAATCTCGATCAGGAGGTCCCTAGCTACTTCGAGGACCAAGCCCGTCCCTCTTCGAATCGAATTCAAGAAAGCTCGGACCGCCATCAAGACTTGATGGCCAACGTGGCCGAGCGGAGCGAAACGCTCCAAGACCATTTGCTTCAGCAACTCGGCGAATGGGAGTTAGAGCCGGCCTTGCGGAAGATGTGCGAGCGGATCATCTCGACACTCAAAGCAGAAGATGGGGGCTATCTTCGGATCGCACTCCGCGATTTGCTGCCAGCTGACGCTGCCCCCGATCAGCTGGAACTTGCAGAGGAAGCGCTCTCGATTGTCCAGTCACTCGACCCACCCGGAGTCGCCGCCCGAGATTTGAGAGAGTGCTTGCTACTGCAGCTCAATGTTGAGATCCCGCACTATCAAGATGTGCGGACACTGATTCAAAACCATTTGGAAGACCTTCGCGACAACCGCATCCCGCAAATTCAAAAAGCGACCGGCTTTTCCCAAAGCCAACTCCAAGAGGCGTTGGCTGAACTGAGAAAGCTGGAGCCCAAACCGGCTCGGCGATTCGTCGAGTCTTACGCGCCCTCGGTAACGCCAGATTTGAGCGTCGTGCAAGAAGAGGGCGGGCGGTATGTGGTCAAGATGGACGAAGGCCCCAGCCGCAATCTCTACATCAGCAAGTACTACCGCCAGCGGCTGGCTAATGGCCAGGCGACCAAAGAAGAGCGGGAGTTTATCAAACGCAAGGTGAACGCCGCGCAGTGGCTGATTGAATCAATTGAGCAGCGGCGCGCGACGCTGATGAAAGTCTCGCAGGCGATCGTTGATTACCAGACGAAGTTTCTGGACAACGGACCGGAGTTTATCGAGCCGCTGAAGATGCAGCAGATCGCTGACCAGGTCGGCGTGCACGTGACGACCGTTTCGCGAGCCGTGGATGACAAGTGGATTGAAACCCCGCGCGGGATTTTTCCACTGCGACGATTCTTCGCCGGTGGAACTCAAACCGAGGACGGCGAGGATATTGCTTGGGACCGGATTCGGATCGAACTGCAGAAGCTGATCGATCACGAGGACAAGTCGGATCCGCTGAGCGACGATGAGATCGTCAAGCGAATGGGAGCGGCTGGTCTGAAAGTCGCCCGCCGCACAGTTACCAAGTACCGGCAGAAGATGGGCATCCCCAGCTCCCGTCAACGCAAAGATTGGTCCAAGCAAGGCGAGTGACGAAGTCGTAGTTATCACTAAGATGAAAGCGGGGTCGTAACGGACCTCTCGGAAACCGTTTGAATTTTCTAGGTAGAGCGAATATGAGCAGCTCGCATCTCCGTGTGAATATGACTCACAAATTGCTCAAAGATGCAGCCCTGCCCTAGTCCAATCAACTAAGTAGTTCAGCTTGGTTTGCTCCCAGTTAGTTTGTGCTCGGATATTTCGGGCCGATTA
>JBJTQD010000468.1:0-1101 GCA_046075445.1 Planctomycetota bacterium | reverse complement strand
ATCGCGCGGTACAAGTCCGCAGTCCTCTTCTCCTCCTCAGCTGGGTCTTCGCGCTAGCCCCCAGTTCGGAAGTTGGAACACGCCTCGTCAACTCAGGCATGTTCGCCTCATCCGCAAGCCTCGCCACTAACTACTGGCGAGACGAAGCAAGCCCGACGCTTGACACTCGCTTTACTTTCGGATCGTCGCGGCGTCGTTATTCTCAGCAACGGCTGTTTCTTCTGCCTCAGCCGAAACACTCGACTTGATCCGTTCTACGTCAGCGACGTTTTCAAAGCTTAGAAAATCCAGCGATCCGCCCGATTCCATATCGAGAATCATTCCGCAAATTCGCCAGCCCGCGGGCTCAGACCGCAGCAACCACGAAATCGTCGACTCCATTTTCTGACCATGCAACTCTTCGGTCACCACGCAATCAACCGTTGCCAACTCTCGCTTGTTCGTGGCGAAACGTGGTGCGCCAACTGAAAAACTCGCCTGAGGCCCGCCAGGAGACTCAAGATTCAAGTCAGCCCGCTTTGTCGTCGTCAGTGCTCGCTGAGTTAACAATTTCTCAGCCGCTCCCCGCTCGCCAACCTGCAAACATTTCAGAAACCGCTGACAAACATCCTTCGGGGATGCATCCGGACCAATTTCAGAATTCAGGTCGACCGCAGGGGAAACCTCAGATTCAGCAGGAGCCGCGGGTACCGTCCGAACCGCAGCCGTCTTGTCAGCGGGCTTCTGCTCAGACGATGGAGCAGCCGTTTCGCCGCCACAACCGGAAACGAGCATGCTCAACGCGACAAGCCCTGCACAGACAGCGAATCCATTTCGCATCATCTTAAAGTCCTTTCCCTGGACTAATTTCGTTATGGAATATTCCGATGCCCAAAACAACAGAAACGAAGCTTAAGGCAACCCCTCAGTTCATTGGTGCACGCATCCTGCTGTGCCAAACATTGAACTTGGAAACTATTTTTTTGGTGCTGAAAACGATCGGGCCGTTCAGCACGTTGGGCAGGCATTTTGAGCCCGTACGCTTTTGAGGTCAAGATCGAATCGGCGAATTGATGTAGGGAGAACCACAGCCTTTTGATAACTTCGTTAATCGGTTCCCGG
>JBJTQD010000467.1:0-7568 GCA_046075445.1 Planctomycetota bacterium | reverse complement strand
CGCGCTTCGAGTTTACATCCGGCAAGGACTCCAAGATATCCAAACACTTCTTGGCTCGGCTGAGGTTCTCCTCGCTCGCGCCAAAGTCCTTACGATCTCCTTTGCCGTCGACATGGGCGTAGTCCGGCGCGATACAGACGAAGCCCCATTTCACGAACTGAACCGCCTTCGGCCGACCAAACCGCTCGCCGGTGCTCCCCATTCCGTGACTGATCAGGATGGCCGGAAACGGCCCTTTTCCCTCAGGCCTGATGATAACCCCGCGGAAGGAAAGTTTGCCGTCGTCGAAAGAGAATCGCTCGCCGTCGATTCGCAACGCTTTCAAATCTTGGGCGCTTCCCACAGAACCCAGTAGCAGGCACGTTAGTGCGGCGAACACGCAGTTGAACGAAGCAAACTGCTTAAATCCCGTACGGAACATCTTAATCCTCCTACAAGACAACGAATAAGATAAGGGGACGCTGGTCAAATCGCAATTTGACACCCGATACCTTTGCTTTCTTGAACTTCATGCTGAATGAGTGTGGGGGACATGTAAAATGCTGGCAAGACCCACAATCAAGAGGATCGCTCCCACTATGACCAAGGCAGCCGCCCACGCTCGCGGATAGACGCGGCATTGCCACCAACGACCCGTGCCCAATTCCGTATACGTGTCGTGAAGTTGGACCGAGTGATTGGAAGGCTCACTCGGCATTCCATACCGGCCACGCATAGCTATCTGGTGGAATTTTCTGTCTATGGCATACGTTGAATAAGCTATCCCGCAAGCAACCAGAATGCCGACGAGGACGGCAAGCCATATTATTGTCTTGGCAAGCAAAAGGAATTCTCCGTATTCGTGAGCCCCGAGCCGAACGTCCCACGTATACGGGAGACGTCTAAAGATTGTCACTGTTAACACTGCCCGACATCGCCGCGCCGGTTCACGGCACTGTTCGTCGGATCTTCGCCGCTACCAACACCAAAACGCATTCATTCCAAGGCAGAGTACAATCGCAGACGCGCCGAGCAACAGAAGATACCGTTTATCCATCGTACGTGCAAAAATCCATCCGGTCATGGTTGTTCCGATGAATCCCGGCAAAAATAGCACCTCCGGGCAGTTGCTTGACGCCGTTGGGTTAATCCAGTGGTAGCCCAGAAACAACAAGCCCAAAATGGGCCACACCCACAACCAGTAGTACAGAAAGCAGAAAAGAGCTCGGCGTTGCTCAATTCGGGCAAGTCGCTCAAACGCCTTGCCGCTGCGAATTCGCCGCCCCTCCACGATTTGCTTTCCGCAATGACCGCAGCAGCGTGTCGCGACAACTCGCCGACTAGAATCTGACAAGTCAGTTTTGCATTCCGGGCAGAGAAGTAAGTAGTGCTTTGATTTCCGCTCCGCCCAAACCAACGGAGCGAGGAAAAATCCAATTGAAGGAATAAGCATCGCTAGAGAAAGACAAGCAGCAGCCCCCTCCCCTACGTTTTGCTTGGCGTAGTCGACCATGGAATCTTGCCAGAAGGCGATTACCGATAGGTATGCAGACATGGTAACGAGCCCGACGCTCATTGCGGGGATGAGGATCCACGCTCGCTTCTTCTCGAAGTCATTGATGTCGGTAACCGTCAGCATCACCACAGCACACTTCTCATCGGACGAACAACCAAATTCACCCAGTTGCCGCAAACTGACTTTGATTTCAAGAGGCACCCGTTCGGCAACTCGGGTGAACTGTTTGTTATACCGCCGGGTCAACAAAAACTGTTTCCGCGCCCACCTCTTCGAAACAAAGATTTACGGTCCGACCGATCGCTCTGGTGCGGTGAAGCGTCTTGGCAGGAATGGTCACACTCTCCCACGGCTCAAGTCGCAGCTCCCGCCCATCCTCGAGGTCAATCACAAGGCATCCTTCCACGACAATGAAGAGCTCGTCCGATGTCGGATGATAGTGCCAGCGATACTCCCCTTCGAAAACCGCCAGCCTAAGGCAGCTCCCATTGACTCGGTTGAGCACCTGGTTCTTGTACGGCTCGATGACGCTCGCGCCCTCCGCTTTCAAGTTCGTCACATGAAGCGCAGCGTACTTTACCGGCTCGTTTTTGTACGCATCAGCGGACTCTTCCATACTCTCACTCGAACTCAAACTCCAACTCGAAAAGCGATTCGACCCACTACAGCAGCATAACGGCCAAGGTGACCGAGTCGACGCTAAAAAAACGGGTCCCAAAAATACCTGCTGGCCGGCGACTTCGGTTTACAGCCTTGTTATCCCTCTTTAGAAATTCTCGCAGCTTGTCCGTTGGCGACAACCGGTACCCACAATATCCAAAGTGTCGAAACGATCCACAAATGATACCCAATGTAGAGCTCTTCGATTCCTGAATAGGGACGCAACCAAAGCAAAAGCGAGCAAAGCGTTCCAACAACGACCGCTCCAATCAGGAATCCGCCGGATTTCCAGTGCATAAAGATAGTGACCAAGACGAATGCACAGGAACAATTGAGCACCAGGGCAAGCAGAGAAATGATCGACACTTCATTGCTACCGGGAACAAACGCAGTGAATGTGCCAAGTGTAAACAAGGCAAGACCAGTATGAACGGCTCCCATTTTTGCAGCCGGCAAGGCAAGCGAAAGCAGGAACAATCCCACGCCAACGAGGCAGAGAAGTTCCGTCTTTGACAATCGAAATATCCGATCGCTTTGGTTCATCTTAATTCAGTGGGATAACGACCCCCGGTTGGTAACCCTACCTCACGACCTGCCCTCATTGCAGCCCGTTCCTTCCTCCGTCAGCCGGGCTCCATTTCAACACGCACCCCATTGCCGCTCCGGTGGTCCGATTTGTTACCCGGCGATTGGATTAAAGCATCCCCAATGGCAGAAGGAAATTGTACAGTCCTGCGGAAAACGCGACCGCAAATAGGAACAGCAAGCAAATTCTAAAACCCCGAGGCACGATAAAGCTCGCGACCAGAGCGACAATTGCGGTGCCAAACCAGAATTGACGGTATTGTTGCAAAATCTTCCACGTCTCTGGGTATTTGTCAGGTTCGTTTACGGATCCCCAGATTGAATTGTAATTGTCGACGAACAAACCGATTGCAGTGCCAAACGCAATTGAAATGAACAGAAATTTGCCAAGTGTAAATTGGCGATGGCCGGCTTCGAGCGGTCTGTTTGTGTCCCCCATTTGCTGGTCCAACCCCTAAGCTAGATAACGATTCGCATTAGCGGGCCGGCGCGAACCGCGTTGAAATCGAAGCCGACCCGACCGCCTGCTCCGCTGCCTGGAGACGTTACCCCTCGGCTTGGACTATCATTTGGCCGTTTCCAATTGGTAGTATCGTCACGCTGAAACAAAAGTTAGTTGACAGGTGCCGCTGGAATTCACGCAGTTCCATAGCATGAGATATTGCATTGTCGACCACGAGCAATCCAAAACGAGTTACGCGAACCAAATCATCGACCCAATGGCAATAGGCAGCTCTATCCGCATCAAGGAAAACGAAATCGTAGATAGCAGTATCACAGCCGCGCAGGAACTCGCTACCGTCCGCCACATGGAGAACGACGACATCCTGCAGGTTACACTCCGCCAAATGCCGGCCTGCCATTTGAGCCTTCTCGAAAGATTTATCGACCGTGTCAACTTGTGAGCCAATGCGTTTAGCCGCACGTGCAAGCCATATCGTCGAGTAACCATTCGACGTTCCAAGTTCGAGAATTCGCTTGGGTTTCAATTCCGACAAGAGTAGGTCAAGGAACACACCGGTGGAGGGTGTGATGTTGAGCATCATCTCTGAACGCTGAGACGTAGAAGCGTCGGTTCGGCGCCCCTCTTCGTATAGTCGCTCAAGATACGATTCAACATTCATGACTTTCTCGGGTAACGCCATGTTTCACTGGGCCGTGGTGAACGGCATTGATTTCAAAATCCGCACGACCCGAGGGTCCGTGTGAAACGGTTTGTTATTTGCCTTCCTTGCCATCGTTCGAAACCGCCGTAGCGATTCCGATCAATTGTCGATGATTGATCGGCACATCATCGGGAATCAACGGAATTTGGAGTATTCCTGTCTGCCACGGCGTTCCGCATATCCATCCGCGACGTTTCGCATAAAGTCTCGAATCGAGTGTTGCGGCATCAACTTCGACATCGACCATGAAGCCTGATTCTTCAATGAGCTTATCCAGCGGTTCGTCGAGCGTCTCAATTTGGTAGATCCGTCCATCTTCTAGGTGGAGCCTTTTTCCGTCGACAACTTTAACCTTTACCGGCGATAGTAGTGGGTTGTTTTCGACATCGCGAGGATAGTGAAATTGGATGATTTGCAAGTATGAAGCAACGAGCAGCACGACCAGTGCTGACGCTGTAAAGACAAAGAGGGACTTGATGGAGCGGAAAAGCTTCATGGCAAATAACATCACCGTTCACTGGGCCGCGGCAAACGACATTGTTTCGAAGTACCGCGCGATCCGCGGTTCCGTCTGAACCAGTTTGTTCTACCATATTTTACTGAGAGCTTGCATCCACGTCATCGGGTTCAATGATTGGGGTACCTGCCATGAGTTTGTCGGGGAAGGCATCGAACGAAGGAGACAATTCTCGAAAGTCCTCCCATTGGAGCGACGTTGCGGGGATGTCACCGACAGCGCCGGTTCCGTTTACGCGCACATCAATTTCGTGAAGTTCTCCGCAATCATCAGTGCCAAAGCCGAGTAATCCAGGCGCGAATTCATCAAATCCGTATTCGTGTCTGAATTGCAGTGCGTCACGCAACGGCCACATCCATACGAGTCCATAACCAATCAACTCGATGTCCATCTTTACAGCGCAGTGATTACGGTGGAAATCGATGAATGATTGCGGCACGTTCTTGGGACATGCCCCAACGAAGTCAGCGATCTCTGCTTTGGTTGGAATCGAAGTCCTGATTTGCTGGGTGGCAGAACGGCCCTGATCAATGGCTCGCGGCTACAGGATTATCCATCACGCTGGACGCTGCCCGCGAGTCCATATTCCCGGGTGGTTAGCCACACTGGAATCCGGCCAACGGTTTCAAGCAATCGAAGCAGAAGAAGACGTAGTTCATTCCGGCGTCACCAAACATCCACTTTTCCTGCCCGTCCTTTGGCTTCGCTAGGCAATCGATGCGATGCGGATTTGATCTCCAATCGTGCTCTACCGAGTCGATTTGAGCGACAAATGTCATCGCCTTTTTGCACTTTGCACATTTTGGTGGGGTGTCGTCACCTTGCGTATAATCGGGATCGCCGCCGAGTTTTGTGCGACGACCTTGGTACTCGTAGTGCGGAACCTCGCCGCCGATGGGATATGCCTGCTCGCCTTCCTGTAGACGAGTGAGCGTGACGCGAAACTCTGGAAGCTTGTTCATGTGAGACTGCCGACTCCTTATATTCAACCAACAAATCGCATCCGCGGGCCGTCACGAGGTGCGTTGATTTCAAAACCGATCCGACCGCTGGTTCCGTTGCAGGCGATTGTTCGGCAATCGCTCGCACTCATCCTTTGGCCGAGGAAGACTCGCTATCCTTTTCCGGGTTTGAGGCATCCTCCTCGTCATACTCATGGAGTTCGCGCGGTCGTCTATCCCGAACGGGATTGCCGCCCACAAGCCCGCAGTTATGGCAGTCAATGGCGAGTACGTTTTTTGCTGGGCTGGTCCAAGATGCGGCCTTGCCACACAGCGGACATGCCGAACGTATTCCGCGTGTGACCAAGAGCAAACCGAGAATCGCGCCTGTGAGGCCAAGTGGCGTGATGATCCACACGCCGACGGTAATCAACGACTGGAAAGCTGGGACTGCGAATCCGAAAAACGTGATTGCAAATCCGAACAGTCCGAGTTGACAGGCGTGATACCAGCCACGAAACAGCATGACGATTCCTGTGCGCTTACAATATGCGGTTCAGTCGGCAAACGACCAAGTTCACACGGCGGACGCTTTTGACGTTGGTTTCTAAATCGACGCTGTCGCCCGTTCGCCTAAAACGCCTGGGGCGGCGGTTATTCTGGTAACCGTGGCTGTCCTCCTTTGATCAGCCCTTTGATCGCACACAAGCGCGAGTAGCCGCAGGTATGGGTGGCAACCGCGTGTGCTTCGTATTGAACGAATTGCATTTGGACATTGCCTTCTGCATTACAGTTGCAATGCCATACAAAACCGGGATTTCCCCTCGTGCTGAATCCTGAATCACGCCTTTTCATGCCGTCGGTGGCCCGTGTTACTAAAGAATAACGGCTCGGGACGCCGCCAGTTTCTGCCGATGCGTCATCTGTGTTTAGATTGCCGAGAAACTCTTTGAAGCTCGATGCAACCTTTGGCCAGTTCGTCAAGTCCGTCTCATCGAAAGTATCATACGACCCGTGATCCCAAAAGAAGATCGCACCGGCATTGTCACCATGAAGACCGATCAGCCAGAGATTGCCACAAGAATCACGGCCAATGGGAAGCGTGTTCTTCGGTAGGCGATTCGAAAAGGACTCTTGATGCCATTCCATGCTCAGCGATGGTCGGTCGTCGACGACTGCAAACAAACAGAAAACATCCGAAGCAGTTTTCCGGCCAGCCTCTTCAAAAGTTACGCAATCAGGAGAGGGAAAGGCTCCGTTGTTTGACAAAAGGAATTCACGGTAATCGTAAGGTAATTGACAGGAGTATTTGTTTTCGAAAGCTTGCAGCGATTCTGCCGTCATTTTTCGTGCATCGGCAATTGGGGCAAATGTTCGCATGGTCTGCTTAGACTCTGACATCGCGGGTTGTGTCGCTGGAGAGGCTGTTGGGGTATCTCCGGACTGGCGATTGCAACCGATCGCGCAGATCGCAGCGATGAAGAGAACGATTAGCGTTGGCTTAAGACTCATATAGAGGTGTCACTTTGCCGCGAAACGACCATATTGACCGAGCCCACGCCAACATTGCGTCCATTTCGAATCGGACCGCCGGGGGCTTCTATCAAGCATTTTGTTATCCCGTCCAATGTTGTTGCAAGTAGAACTTGGCACAATTTGAAACGATTTTGAATTTGTGGTGCACACAGCGTTCCCAAAGTGACCGCTGATCGGGTCCTGAAACTGCCGTAATTGACGCGATCGCCAAGCGGCACGTTTCCGGATCGGAGTCTGCGGCAAATAGTACGGATTCAAGCTTTTGTTGCAACTTTCGGGACGGGCATCGTTGGCAGAGAATTTGGTACGCGGTTTTGTCGCGAATCGCCAGGTTTGGAAAAGCATCGATCAGTGCAGCGTCCTGTGCCACTGAGATATGAGGCGCGAGTAAGCGAGCGGCCGGATATGTCCCACCATTTTTCCATGACGGAAACGTTGCCAATGTTGTGATTATCTGTGAAACGATCGGATCGGTCGCAAAATGAACAAGGCATTTTACGGCAGCGATTCGAACGTCAAGCGACCGATGGCGAAGGCAATCCCAGACGCGATCCGGATCCCGCCGGTACGCCGTTACGTAATCAGATTGCCTAAGAAAGTGCATCTCCTCAATTGCTTTTATCATGCATCTCCAATCGCATTACGCTTACATTCACCGGGCCGCAGTG
>JBJTQD010000466.1:0-26540 GCA_046075445.1 Planctomycetota bacterium | reverse complement strand
TTTGGCTGGCAAGCGAACTACCGGCGCCGCAACAAATCGACCGGTTTTCAAACTGTAGCACTGCTGCCTGCGATTTTTGAATGTCGTGATCTCAGAGGTAAAGATGATTTCCCGAACGAACCGTTTTGTCCGCCGTGTACTCGCTGGCCTGATTGGCCTAGCTCTGGTGCAGTCGGCTCTCGTGGCACAGGCTCAAGTCGATCCGCTGCTCCGCTGGATTCCCGATGACGCTAACAGCCTCGTGATTGTCCGCGTCGAAAAGATTTTCAAGAGCGCCATTTCCTCCGACCAGAATTGGTTGGCAAAGTGGAAAGAAGCTCAAAAGTCGGGAATGGCCTTTCTTCCGACTTCTACCAAGCAATTCGTAATCGGCAGCCAATTCGATTACGAGTACATGGAGCCACTGTTCACGACCAGCGTTTTCGAAAAGACCGGCTCGCCGATCGTGCTCAGCAAAGTCGCTGACATGGTCAAAGGCAACATCACGATGCTGACTGGCTTTGATTCGCTCGAGTTGGGCAACGACTCGTACTTGGTAAAGCTGTCCGACAACGTGCTTGCCTCGTATGCTCCGGCTAATCGCCAGGCCGTCACTCGCTGGTTGCAGACGCAACCAAAGTCGACGACGGGGCTGTCAGCTTACCTTTCTCAGGCCGCGAAATTCGCTGACGAAAACGCCGATGTGATCGTTGCGTTCGACATGCAGCACGTGCTCGACCCAACCGAGATTGCCAAGCGACTCGAGAATTTCGAAAGCATGAAGGGCGTCGATTCGGCGACCGCGGTCAAGGTTCTCAATACGCTCCAAGGTCTGACCCTTGGGGTCACTGTGAAGAGCGGAATCACCGGTTCGATCAAAATTGATTTCTCTGAAAACCCGAGTGCTCTGACCAATGTTGCCAAGGCTTTCTTGCTGGAAGCACTCGGCAAGCGCGGTTTGGCAATTGACGACTTCGACAACTGGGAGCTGAAGCACAGCAACAACCAGTTCCTGATGTCTGGCCCACTTTCGCCCGCGGGTTTGCGACAAATCTCCCTGCTGATCAACCACCCGTTGCGGGAAGTTGTCAGCGCGTCCGGGACCGAAGGCGGCGTCGCTCAGGTCGACATGGGCACCACGACCAAGCAGTACTACGACCAAGTCAACCAGATTCTGGAAGACTTCCGCAGCCGGCCGCAAGTCAAGAATCTGAACACTTACGCTTCGTGGTTCGATCGCTTCGCTCGCAAGATTGACGAACTGCCGGTATTGAACGTCGACGATGCGATGATTCAGTTCGGCCAGAGCGTTTCCAACCAGTTCCGTGATATCTCGACCGGTTTGCGCGGTGCTGAATTGACCAAAACCCGTGATGCAACGAGCTATCAAAACTCGGCTTACGGGTACCGTGGCTACTATGGCAATTACAGCTACTACTACGACAACAGCAAAGCCCGCAACGCAGCCACTTCGATTGACCGCCAACAGGGGTCCAACGACGCGCGGGCTGTGCTTGAAGAAATTGCCAAGCAATCCTCTGAATTGCGGAAGCAGATGTCGCAGAAGTACAACATTAACTTCTAAGGTCACTTTTCGGCGGCGGTTCGCTGGAGGCATCAATCCTCGGAACGATTGCTAAATCAGAACGAACTGACCGACCGTGCGATTAACGAAGAGGCTTTGCCCCGGTTGGCAAAGCCTCTTTTGTTGGTACCTCTTTGAATAGTCGAACGTCATCGCAATTTTTTCGTACAACTGCTGGATGGCGACATTCATGATGTCGCCCAGCATGGCTCATTGAACTTGAAAGGCTCACTGCATGACTCGCTTGCTAACTCACCTCGCACTTTGCCTGGCATTGCTTACCGGTAATTGTGGCTTTCTGGTTGCTCAGGCAACCGACTGGACTCGCCTTCTGCCTGAAGAGACGAATTCGCTGCTAGTCATCAACGCGGCCAAAATCCGAGCCAGCCAGTTGGCTCAATCTGCCGAAGCGCAGCAAGCTCTCGCACAACTCCGCTCCGATATGCCACTGGTCATCCCGCCCGGAGCCGATTTGATCGCCATCGCTTCCCATATGGACGTCACTCACCTCAAGAGCCTTGAGCAAATGGCGGTGCTGGTCGGCAAACAACCTTGGGACCTCGAATCAATCGCCCAGTCTGTCGGCGGAAACGTCGACTCGGTTGGCGGACTCAATTGCGTCATCGTCGGCAACGAAGTGATTGTTGCAGTTGATTCGAGCGTGCTGGGCGTCCTCAGCCCTGCTGACCGCCAATCGACCGCTCGCTGGATCAAGGAATACCAAGCCGGAAAATCAGGTTCGGTTTCCGATTTCGTTCGCACCTCAGCCGACCGCTCCCGCCTTCCCGATGCTCCAGCCATTGCTTGGTCACTGGAACTCAAAGACGCCTATTCTCCAGTCTCTTTTCGCCGGGCCGCGATTCGCTCTTCGGTGCTGAGCAAACGCAAAGCGGACACCAAAGCCGTTGCCGACCTTTGCAGTTCAATCAATGGCGTTACGCTCTCGATCGATGTGACCGATCGACTCAGCGGCAAACTCAACTTCGCTTTCGGCCAAGACATGTCCGCGATCAAGGGCTTTGAAAAGGATCTAGCGCTCGAGGCTCTCACCGGATCGGGCTGCATGCTCGACGAATTCGAAAGCTGGACCGGTGGAGTTCAGGGCAATGACGTTGTGCTCGCTGGCAGTCTGCAGGAACCATCGATTCGCAAAGTCTTCAACCTGCTCGGTGTTCAGGATCCACAAAGCGGTATGAAGGTCGCGCTGGAACAGTCTTCCGCACCCAAGGCCGCCGCTGCTGGCGACCAAAAAACGGATTTCAGCAAGATGAACGCCGACGCGGCCCTTCAGCGCAATCAGCGTTACGTTGCCCAGTTCAATCAACTGGTGAAGGATGTCAGCCAAATCCGCAACTCGGACCTCAACCGCCAGTTGATGTGGGTGCAAAGTTACGGGAATCGGCTGAATTCTCTCTCAACCCGGAGCATCGACCCCGAACTTGGCCAAATTGGCCAGACGATTTCGAGGCAAATGCTCGATATCGTCGCAGCTTACAATAATGGCAACCAGCGAACGCTCGAGCGACAAGCTTACATGGTTCCCGATGCCAAGGCCGGCATGGTCAACATCCCCTACGATCGCACTCGCACAGCCTACGGCGACTACTATCGTTATGCTCCGGCGACTTGGCTGAATGTCGACGTCAAATCGACTGTCGAAGAGTATCGCGGGATCGCCGATGAGGAGCTCGCTGCAGCTAATCAGACTGCAGGGCAATTGATCGAACAGATCAAGCAAGAGATTGATCAGATGAACAACCGGTTCAAGCAACTGGCTGGTCAATCGAACTAAACGGAATCCTCGACAGCCGCCCAGATGACAACCATCTCGGCGGCTGTTTGTTTTTCCGAGGGCTGGAATTCGCGCTCAAGGCTGACACAGGAGAATATCGCTTTGGAGAATTGCATCCACGACCATCCGCTTCAGACCTCGCGCATGCTGTCGATCGGCAACTGGAGCAAGTTCACCTACGCACTCTGCCCGCTGCTGCTGGTAGCACTGCTTGTCGGCTGCAATCAAAACCGGCCGACGCTGCCGCAGCCCGGTCCCGCAAAGGTGACTCTTATCCCAGCCGCCCAACTGGAACTAACGGACCGAGACGAGTTTGTCGGGCGGACTGAAGCATCGGAAACCGTCGAAGTCCGCTCGCGAGTTTCTGGCTTTATCAAGTCGGTCGATTTCCGCGACGGCGATATTGTGACCCAAGGCCAACCGCTCTTCAAAATCGAGCCCGATACCTATCAGGCAATTCAAGACCAATCCATTTCCCGAATCGAACTTTGGAAGTCGAAAAAGGAACTGGCCCAAAGTCGCTTGACCCGCAACGAGCGGTTACTGGCGACGAACACCATCTCGCAGGACGAGTACAACGAGACACTTGCCGCAGTCCGCGAAGCCGATGCGAATATTGTCGCAGCCGAAGCCGACGCGAGGCGCACCCAACTCGACCTCCAGTACACCGACGTCAAAGCGGAAATTACGGGCAAGATCGACCGAGCTTTTATCACACCGGGCAACGTGGTTACCGGAGGAATTGGCACAGGGACTCTCCTGACCCGGATCGTAAAGAACACTCCGATCTATGCGTATGTCGATGTCGATGAGCGCACTTTCCTCCGCTACGCCAGGCGATTCAACAGCCCTGAAAACCCCGACGCGGCGCCGGCTCAGTTGATTCCCGTCCGCGATCGCAATATCCCGGTCGAAATGCAACTGGCGGATGACGTCGGCTTCCCGCACAAAGGCTTTCTCGACTTCATCGAGAACCGGATCGATGCCGCGACGGGAACGATTCGAATTCGCGCCGTGTTCGAAAACAAGAATCTGTTCCTCACGGGTGGGCTCTTTGTACGGCTGCGGATTCCGACTTCTGGCTCCTACCAAGCAACCTTGATTCCCGAACAAAGCATCGCGACCGATCAGAGTTTCAAATACTGCTGGGTGATCGGCAAAGACAATTTGCCGGAGCGCCGCGAATTGACGCTCGGCCAGCGACAAGGCGAGTGGCGAGTCATTCGCGACGGCGTCAAACCGGGCGAGCAAGTCGTTTTTGAGGGCGTCCAGCGAGTCAGGGCAGGGCAGGCAGTCGAAGCCAAACCGGCCCCAGCTGATTCTCTGCAACCCGTCAAGCAGTAAACTCTTTCAGTTCTATCGACCAAGGGCCGCATTCCGTCCTGACGTTTTCCCGAGACCGAGGGTTTCCCGTTGCTTTCGCATTTCTTCATTGACCGGCCGATTTTTGCCAGCGTGATCTCGTTCGTGATCACGATGGTCGGCGCGATCTTTGTCTGGACGCTTCCCATCGCCCAGTATCCGGAAATCGCCCCTCCGACGGTTCAGGTCTCCTGCTTTTATCCCGGAGCCAGCAGTAACGTCGTCGCTGAAACGGTTGCCGCCCCGATCGAGCAGCAAGTGACGGGTGTCGAGAATATGCTTTACATGTCCTCGCAGTCAACGAACGACGGCGGCTACAACCTGACCGTCACCTTCGAGGTTGGAACCGACCTCGATATGGCTCAAGTTCTCGTCCAGAACCGGGTCAACCTCGCGACTCCCTCGCTGCCGAGCGAAGTCAAACAGACCGGCGTGAGCGTGAAAAAAAAATCGCCCGCCATTTTGCTGATGATCAACCTGATCTCACCAGAGCGGAGTCGCGACCAGCTTTATCTCAGCAACTATGCGACGATCAGCCTTCGCGACGAAATGGCTCGCATCGAAGGTGTCGGCGACGTCTCGCTGCTCGGGCAAAAAGACTACAGCATGCGCGTTTGGCTGGACCCCGACCGGATCGCTGCGTTAGGGATGACGGCCAGCGATGTGCTTCAAGCCCTCCGCGAGCAGAACGTACAAGTCGCTGCGGGCGCCATCGGTCGTCCTCCGGTTCCGACTGGCGAAGCCTTTCAGTACACCCTTACTACCCAAGGTCGCCTGAGCGATGTCTCGCAGTTCGGCGAGATCATCGTCAAGACGGGCAGCGATGGCCGTACGGTGCGCCTGCGAAACATCGTGACCGACCAGCGAACTGGAGCCAACGGCGAGCTGTTGGGTGGGATTCAGCGGGGGGCGAAAAGCGAGGACACATCTTGCTCGCTCGATGGCCAGCCATCCGTGGGGCTCGCAGTGTTTCAGCTCCCCGGTTCCAACGCACTCGATACGGCCAAGCGAATTCGCGCTCGGATGGAAGAACTGAAAGCGGGCTTTCCGCAAGACGTCGATTACAAAATCGTTTACGACACGACACCATTCATTACCGAATCGATCGCGGAAGTCTTCAAAGCCCTCCGCGATGCCTTGCTGCTCGTGGCGATCGTCGTCCTCGTTTTCCTTCAGTCATGGCGAGCCGCACTGATTCCGTTGATCGCGGTTCCGGTCGCGATCATCGGCACGTTTGCCGTGATGGCCGGGCTTGGGTTTAGCCTCAACAACCTCTCGCTCTTTGGGTTGGTGCTTGCGATCGGAATCGTCGTGGACGATGCGATCGTAGTGGTCGAAGCAATTGAGCACCATTTGGAACATGGGCTGACACCGCGCGAGGCCGCGCGCAAGGCGATGAGTGAGGTCTCGACGCCGATCATTGCGATCTCGCTAGTGCTGATGTGCGTCTTCGTCCCTTGCATCTTCATCTCAGGGATCACCGGCCAGTTCTTTCTGCAATTCGCCGTCACAATCGCAGTTTCGACTTTCTTCTCGGCGGTCAACTCGCTGACGCTCAGCCCAGCGCTGGCGGCCTTACTGTTGAAGAAAAAGTCCGAGCAGCGCGACCCGCTGACTCTGCTTCTCAACTTAGTTTTTGGCTGGTTCTTCAAACTCTTTAACTGGGGCTTCAACTTGTCGTCGAGCCTTTATGCGGGGCTGGTTGGCTGGTTGCTGCGACTCAGTTTTATCGTGCTGCTACTCTACGGCGGCTTGCTCTACGCCACCTATTACGGGATGACAACCGTCCCCGCCGGCTTTGTCCCACAGCAGGACAAGGGCTACTTGCTGGTCGACGTTCGGCTCCCCGACTCAGCTTCCGTTGAGCGGACGACCAAGGTAATGCGTGAGATTGAACAGTTGCTCAACGTGCAACCAACGGCCGGCAATGAGAATGCGGCGCACGACGATCATGCGAACGAAGCGTCCAGCGAAAATCCGGGCCGTGGTGTCGAGCACACGATTGGGATTACGGGACAATCGATTGTTCAAAACGCCGTGGGCTCCAATTACGGCACTTTCTTTCTGATCCTCGACGAGTTCCATCATCGCGAGTCGCTCGAACTAAAGTCGTACATGATCGCGATGCGGCTGCGGCAATTGTTTGGCTCCGAAATCAACGATGCCACGGTCTCCGTGTTTGGTCCGCCACCAGTTGACGGGCTGGGGTCAGGCGGTGGTTTTAAGCTGATGGTTCGCGACGTCCGTTCGCTCGGACTGCCGCTCCTGCAAGATACGGCCGACAACTTGGCGGCGGCCGGAAATCAACAACCGGGCCTGATCGGGCTCTTCAACGGATTCCGAGCGAATACACCGCAGCTTTACGTCGACATCGACCGAGCGAAATGCAAGACGCTCGGGATTTCCCTTCAGGATGTGTTCACCTGTTTGCAACTCTACCTCGGCGGCTACTACGCCAACGACTTCAACGAATTCGGCCGAACGTGGCAAGTCAATTTACAAGCCGATCCGGCTTATCGGATTCGCCCCGAGCAAGTAGCTCAGTTCCGCGTCCGGACAGCTGGTGGGCAGAGCGTGTTGCTCGGCTCGATTTGCGAGATTAGCGAGCGACTCGGTCCGGCGGCCGTCACCCGCTATAACGGCTTCAATGCGGCGCCGGTCAACGGCTTGTCGCTCCCTGGAGTCAGTTCCGGCGATACGATTCGCGTAATGAACAATCTGGCAACTCAGGAACTCCCGGCTGGGATGGATATTCAGTGGACTGAGCTGAGCTTCCTGCAAATTCGAGCCGGCAACACGGCGTTGCTTGTGTTTGCGATCGCCGTCGTGCTCGTCTTCCTCGTGCTCGCCGCCCAGTATGAGAGTTTGAAATTGCCGCTTGCGGTGATTCTGGTTGTGCCGATGTGTTTGCTTTCCGCAGTCATTGGTGTCGGCATGGTCGGGCTCGACATCAATATTTTTGTCCAGATCGGATTCATCGTGCTGGTTGGCCTGGCGAGCAAGAACGCGATTCTGATCGTAGAATTCGCCAAAGAAAAATCGGCAGCAGGAGAGTCGGCTTTCAATGCCACTGTGGAAGCCTGCCGGTTGCGATTGCGGCCGATCATGATGACATCGTTTGCCTTCATCCTCGGCGTCGTTCCTTTAGTCTTGGCGACCGGTGCCGGAGCCGAAATGCGTAAGACGCTGGGTATTGCCGTGTTCTCGGGCATGCTCGGCGTGACCATCTTCGGCATTTTCCTCACGCCCGTCTTCTACTATTTGCTCGCCCCGCGACAGCGCAAAAAATTGGATGGTGATTCGTCTTCTGCCGCTGAAACAGAACCTGAAGTTCCGTCGCTGCCAACTGTCCCGGCGTTGCCAGAAGTACCGGCCGAACCTGAGCGTGAAGCTCTACCTGAACTCCCTGAAATTCCTGAAGAAAAGGCTGCTGAAAATGTCTCCTCCGAAAGTCGCGAGCCAGAGGTTGCTGCAGAACCTCGAGTGCCCGAGCTTTCGGCTGAATCAGCAACCAAAGTCGCTGGCGAGCAACCCAAGAAACCGGGAAGTTAGTTGGCGAGCCGTGTCAGTCGTTTGCTTATCACAATTTTGAGACTCGCCCGATGTGTCGCTTGCTTTTAACTACGCTGTTCGTCTGTTCCCTCGTTGCCGCTACCGGTTTCGCTCAGGAATCCGAGCCTAAACCAAGTGCCGAATCAGGCCAATTGATTCCCGAACTGAAATTTTTCGAGCCGTTCATCGGCAAGGCGTTTCGCGGTGAATTTGCCAATAGCACTCCCGAGAAGCCGTTGTTCGACGTTTCCCACTGGGAGCGGGCGATGAACGGCCGGGCGATTCGCATGCTGCATTCGGTGAACGATGGCGAGTATGGTGGCGAGACGATCGTGATGTGGGATTCAGAGAAAAAGCAGCTTCGTTCCTGGTACTTTACGACCGCGGGATTTCACACCGAGGGAAGTTTTTCGATCGACGACAACCGCCTGATCAGCACGGAGAAGGTAACGGGTAATGAAAACGGGATTACGGAAGTCAAAGCGACCTCCGAGTTGAAAGCCGACGGTCACTTGTCTGTCAAATCGGAGTACCTTGCCAAGGGTGCATGGGTCCCGGGACATGAAATTACCTACAAGCCAGCTCCCGATGCCAAAGTGGTTTTCAAGTAGGCCGCTCACAATCAGAATTCGAGGAACTGGCACACGATGATCAGCATCATCTTGGAGATCATTCGCGAGACGTGGCGGCAAAGACGGTTGCTGTTCACGACATCCATTTTAATGCGATTGGTTTCGCTGATCCTGCTCTGGCCACTGTTCGGTTCGCTGATGCGCCGATTGATTGCCACATCCGGCCAAGATGCTTTGACCGATCAGGAGATCGCAACGTTCCTGCTCAGTCCACTGGGAATGGGTGGAGCGATCGTTTGCGGAGCGATCGGCATTTGCATCATGGCACTGGAGCAATCAAGCTTGGTGGTGCAGTCGTTTGCGGCGAGTCAGGGCTGGCGTGTCACCAGTCCGTCGGCGATTTGGCATAGCCTGCGCGAGCTCGGATCGACGACGCTTCTCTGCCTGATTGTGATCGTCCGCAGCTTGCTGCTCGCCGCACCTTTACTGGCGGGAGTTGGCTTGGTCGCATGGTTGCTACTGTCTGACGTCGACATTAACTATTACCTGACGGCGCGGCCGGCAAAGTTCTGGATCGCCGTGGGCTTGGCGGCCGCCATTTTATTGGCCGGTGTTTGGGTGATAGTGCCACGGCTGGCGAGTTGGAGTTTGGCTTTGCCCGTGCTCTTGATCTCGCGGGTCTCGCCTTGGGGCGCGCTCCAGACCAGCCGGGAACTGGTTGGGAACTATCGCTGGAGCATCGCCGGAGGGTGGCTCGCCTGGTTCCTGTTTCATGCGACGCTTTCAAGCGTTTTTTCATCGCTCGTCTACAGTGCCGCGAGGTTGACGATCGCCTCGACAACCCAGTGGCTCCCGGTATTGGTACCGATCCTCGGCCTTTTCCTGCTACTGTTTATCGTTGGCGGCTTAGTGCTGTCGCTCTATCAGGGAATCAGCTTTGCTTTGATCGTCAGCAGCTTGTATCGACGCCTTGGCTGGGAAGGCGAACATGGCTCGGCGCTACGGCAACAGCGAGGCGAGAATTGGCTGAGTGATTATTTCCGCGATCGACTCGGCGCGGAGCCGATCGAAAAGGCCGAGCCCGAGCGATCGCTGCGGCTGAGCGACCCGGCTGACCGCATCGACAAAAAGTCGTGGCGTTGGCTTTGGCTCTCCGCCGGTTTAAGCGCGGTCGCCATCGCATCCGGACTCTGGCTGCTGCTCAGCCTGAACTCGACCGAAGACGCGATAGTTCTGGCGCATCGCGGAGCGGCTGGACTCCGTCCGGAGAATACGCTCGCGGCTTTCGATAAAGCGTGTGAGGACAAGACGGATTTCGTTGAGCTGGACGTACAAGAGTCGGCTGATGGCGAGGTGATCGTCTTTCACGACAGCGACTACATGAAAATTGCTGGCGTGAAGTTGAAGGCTTGGGACGCGACGCTGCCCGAACTTGCCAAAATTGACATTGGCAGCAGCTTCTCGCCAGAGTACCGCGACCAGCGGACTCCGCTACTCCGCGACGCGCTGCGATTGTGCAAAGGCCGATCCAAGGTCGATATTGAGCTGAAATACTACGGCCACAATCAGCGACTTGTCGAGAAGGTGATCGAGATTGTCGAGCAGGAGGGGATGGTCGACCAGATTGTGCTGATGTCGCTTTATCATCCGTTTGTGGAGGAGGCGAAACGATTGCGGCCGACCTGGACGGTGGGCTTGCTGGCGGCGGTTACTGTCGGGGATGTGACTCGATTGTCCTCCGACTTTGTCGCGCTGAACACGCAGTCGACGACTCGAGCGACGATCGATTTGGCTCACCGCCGAGGGAAGTCGGTTTACGTCTGGACGATCGATAACCCGGTGCTGATGTCTTACTACTTGGGACTGGGCGTCGATGGCCTGATTACCAACCGGCCGGACCTTGCTCGGGAGGTGATTGAGCAGCTCAGGGAAATGAGCCCCGCGGAGCGACTGCTGCTCGACGGGTCGGTTCGGCTGGGCATCGTTCCTGCGGAAAACAAAGCGGACGTCAGCGAAAACGGGGCCTAATACGGTATCAAACCCGACTCGCCTGGCTTTCCAAAGGTCGTAATTCTACTCACTTCCCCAAGACACGAACCAATGCCGAACTTGGGTAAAGATGAATTTCTCACGACATTTCTGCCCAAAGGTGCGGAAGTAATTGCAGGTGTTCTCTATTCCGCTAAGATCACGGGCTGAAAATTCGTTCCGTTAGGCCCCTGTTGATCGAGGTTGGAATGCGTTCCCGTGTTTCGTTGTTCGTTGTCGCTTCGTTGATTTGTTTTAGCGGTAATCTCTATGCTCAGGTCCAAGCACAGGCTCAGTCGACCGTGACCGTTGAGGTTGCTCAGACTGATATCCGAGCTGAACTGCTTCCCTCTCTGGAAGGACTTCAGAAGTCATTCAACGAAGGAAAGGCAGAAGACTTTGCCGGTTTCTTCCTCGAAGATGGCGAATTCGTCGACGAACGAGGTGCGGTCCACAGCGGACGCGCTGCCGTCAAGGAACTGATGATTCAGTTCTTCAAGGATTACCCGGGTGTCCAGTTGGGCGTGACTGTCGATTCTCTGCGACAGCTTGGCCCGGACTTGCTGATCGAAGAAGGCACTCGCGAGATTTTCGCTACGGATGCGGCTGCCCCTGTAGCCAAAGTTCGCTACGTGGCCGTCCGTGCCAAGCGAGACGGAAAGTGGTACCTCGCAACTGTGCGGGATTTCAACGACGACCCATCCCCGACTCCGGGCCAGCGACTCGCTCCGCTTAGCTTCCTTGTCGGCAACTGGGTCAATGAAGGTCAAGATGCAACGCTGAAGATCAGCTTCCGCTGGTCCGAGGACGGCAACTTCCTGATCGGCGAGTACGAAAGCGTCAACAACGGTCAATCGCTGGGCAAATCAACTCAGCGGTTTGGCTGGGACCCCGTTCACCAACAAATCCGCTCATGGCTGTTTGAAGCCGACGGAGCTTACAGCGAAGGCCTTTGGTCGCCGACTGATAAGGGTTGGCTCTGCAAGTCTTCCTCCGTGATGCCTGACGGAACCACTGGGTCGGCTCATGTGGAAGTCGTCGTGAAGAACGACGACAGCTTCCTGCTCAAGGGTCGCGACCGGGTCATCGGCGGTTCAACCGATGCGGATTACGAAGTCACTGTTGTGCGTCAAGTTGAGAAGGCCGAAGGAGCCGCTGCGGGGGAAGGGAAGTAACGTTTCGCTTTTCTGTTGTTCAGTCCTTCCTATACTTCTTCGTCCACGTCGGTTAGCGATTTTTTGTCGACTGACGCTTGGTTCTCTGGTCAAACGATTTCAGGTTACCGCTTTCATGTACACAACGAATAGTTCTCGTCTGTTTGGATTGTTTGTAGCCGCTGTTTTGTGCCTTAGCCTGACGCAGTCAGCTTGGGCTCAAGGCAAGCGTTCCGCTGGACACGCGGGCGGCATGGGTGGAGGTCGCCCTGCCGGCGGAGGCGCTGGCGCGATGGCCCGGCCTAGCCCCGGCGGATTGGGTGGCGGAATGCCCGGTGGGATGTCTCGTCCCAGCCCCGGAGCCATGTCTCGTCCGAACCCTGGCGCGATGCAAGCTCGCCCCAGCCCTGGAATGTCTCGTCCCTCGCCTGGAATTGGCGGTGGCGGCGGTGGACTGCCCCAAGCTCGTCCGAATTTGCCACAAGGCAACTCGGGCTTCGGCGGAATGGGTGGGATGAGTGGCATGAGCCGACCCGCTCCCGGCGTTGGTAACGCTCGTCCTCCCGTGGCACAACTGCCGACGACTCGCCCAAGCCCGGGCGGACTCGGCAATATGCCAACCACTCGGCCCAACAACAATCTCCCGACGACCCGACCGAGTCCCGGTGGAGTTGGCAACTTGCCAACAACCCGTCCTGCGCCAAACATGCCAATGAACCGTCCGTCGAATTTTGACCGACCAAGCATTGGCAATGGTCCTTCGACCTTGCCGGGCGCCAACACTCGTCCTGCTCCCGGAACCATTGACCGGCCTGGCGCGACCAATCGCCCGACGACTCGTCCGATGCCTCAGCCCGGCAACGGTGGCTCAGTCCGTCCGACTTTCCCCAACGGCGGTGACAATGGACCGATGACCAAGCCAGCTCCCGGGTTCGGCGGCTCGGTTCGACCAACTTTCCCCAACCGTCCAACGACTTTGCCGGGCGATCTGGGAAATAACGGCAACCGACCGACGACTCGTCCAACTCCCGGCAACCGGCCGACGACTTTGCCTGGAGATTTGAATCGCCCAACAAACTTACCCGGTCAAATTGGTGGCAACCGTCCCGTGCGCCCCGGCACCAATGACTCAGGCATTCTCCCTAATCGTCCGACCACACTCCCGGGCGACTTGACCAAGCCAGCTTTTCCGACCAACCGACCGGTGAATTTGCCGGGCCAAATCGGCGGCAACGGCAATGACTGGTTCAACAACGGAAACGGGAACTGGGGAAACAACAATTGGGGTAATGGAAACTTCAATAACAACAACCTTTGGAACCAGACCAACAATAACACGTGGAACAACTGGGTCCAAAACAACCAGAAAAACTGGAACGTGAACGTCAACAACAACTACAACAATTGGGGCGTCGGCAACAATTGGAACAACGGTTGGACTAATGGCTGGAACAATAATGGCTTCGGCTACAACAACAATTGGGGCTACAACAACGGTGTCTACTTCGGTGATTATTGGTGTGGTTCGTACGTCCGCCCGTGGCACAACAATTGGTATCACGGTTGCTGGAACGACAGCTGGTGCAACAATTGGTACGTGCCGCTGGCAACCGGTCTGACTGGTTGGGCCTTGGGAGCGAGCACCTCGAACTGGGGATACAGCTACAGCTATTCCAATCCCTACTACGTGCAATCAGCTCAGCCCGTCTACAACTACTCGCAGCCGATTGTGATTTACTCGGACGCATCATCGGCAGTGCCGAGCGCAACGGCGCCTGTCGCTGCGAACGCACAACCGGGTGCAGCACAGCCTGCGGCGCCTCCGCAGCCTACCTCGGCTGAGCAGACCGCGGCCAAGGATTTCCAGCGAGCGCAGGAAGTCTTCAAGCAGGGCGACTACCTGCAAGCATTGGTCGGCGTCGAGTCGGCTCTGCGAGCCGTCCCGAAAGACCCGGTCATGCACGAGTTCCGCGCCCTTTGCTTGTTTGCTACAGGCGAATATCAATCGGCCGCAGCCGTGCTGAACTCGCTGTTGGCGACGGCTCCGGGTATGGACTGGACATCGATGAGCAGCCTATATGCTGATACCGATGATTACACCAAGCAGTTGCGTCGGCTGGAGGACCACATCCGCCAGAAGCCGGACGATGCGGCTGCGAACTTCGTCGCTGCCTACCACTACTTGGTGCTGGATGACAAAGACGCTGCGATTGATGCCTTGGAAGCGGTCGTTAAGGCCCAGCCCAAGGACCTGACGGCGGCTCGCTTGCTCGCTACTCTCTCGCCTCCACCTCCACCAAAGTCAGCCGTCGCGGAAAAACTCCCCGAAGGCAAGAGCGATAGCGGAGATGCAAAGCCAGAGGAAGTCGACGCGCCGACCACCAACTTGGTCGGCACTTGGTCAGCGAAAAATGACCAGACGGCGATCGAGCTGAACGTCAGCGAAGATATGAATTTTGTTTGGAAAGCTTCGATGAACGGCCAAAGTTCAGAACTGCAAGGCAAGCTGGAAACGTCGGCTGACTCGGTTGCGTTTAAGACCGAGAAGCAAGGGACACTGGCTGGCCGAGCCGTCTCGCAGGGTCCAGACAAGTTCCAGTTCATCCTGCTGAACGCCCCGGCCGACGATCAGGGTCTGACTTTCGAACGAAAGAAGTAAGCGAGAGTTTACAGACTCCAGGTCGAGACTCGAATCCAATCAGGCCGCTCGGCGAATAGATGCTCTCTGTTCGTCGGCGGCTTCTTTTTTTACCTGCAGCAATTCTTGGTTCAGGATTGTCAACACATCGCGGTCACTCCAGTAGTTCATGTGACCGCGCAGCCCCACTGCGTGGTTCGAACAGAGACAGCGACTTTGCACTCCCAGCGTGGCAACCGGGAGAATATGCCCGGTGTCGTGTTCATCGCTCGCCAAGGGAAAGTCGATTCGAGTTCCCACGAAATCATCCCGCCGGTAAATATTCAGCCAGCGATCCAGTCTCGTTCGCAGCGGCAACCAAGCCTCACTGTCGAGGCTAGGGTAGAGATGCCCAAAATAGTGCTGATAGATATGGGTAAATGGGCTCCCCATCGTCACCAATCGGACAGAAGAAAAAGAGCTGTTGAGCCAAGCCAATTCCGGGTCGTTCAGCACCTCGATTCCGATCATCGTCCCCTGACTATGGCTGATGATCGTCAGCGTGGGTTGGGTCTCGAGATTGTCTCGACACCAAGCCAGCAGGCGTTTGATCCGCAAATGCACGGCGTCGCGTCGGGAGAAGAACAGGGCTCCATCGGCGAGCGTCGTTTCGCGTATGTCGAATTCATCACCGTCGAGTGAATCCGCGATCTCTGTTGGACGAAAGAAAAAGTGGTTGATTACGTCCAGCAGGATATCTAGAACCGGACGGAGGTGGGGGAACGCCATGAAAAAGAGAAATCCCAGCGGCATCAAGATGCCGGCGGAGTAATTGTTCGCCTCGACGAGGACATCGCCCCACCAGAGCTTTTTAATCTGCACCCCTTGCATCATGAGCAAGCTCACCCCGGCGACTCCGCACATTCCGACAACGGTGCAGCCCGCCAAGACCAACTGCAGTCCGCCATGCACGATCAATCGCGGCGGGTGGTCAAAGCCCTCGAGAGACTTGGCCTTCGCCGCCCGCCCGCGCCACTCGGCGTAACGAACCAGAACAGCCCCGCCCGCCAGCGCAATCACCACCGCCATCATGCACTGCACGCCCAGGAGCGGCACCGCTTCACTGAAGAGCTTCTCGAATTCGCTGAGCTGAACAAACTTCCGCAGGAACTTTGCCGCTGCCAACCAGACAATCGGCATCAGGAATCCCCAAAAACCGACGGCGAGAGCAGGGAGCAAGAAAGCGATGTGCAATCCTCGGCGGTGCATCCCAGGGGTGAGCAATGCAACGAGCCAGACGACGCTCATCGCCATCAAGACTATCATCTCGACTAGCCAAAGCATCCCGAGAAACATCACCAGCACATCGCAGTACCAAATCAACCCGGGCTTGATCCGATTGGTTGCCATCAGGTGCGGTAGTTGCCAGTCCAGCCACAGCATCTTGACCATGGCCAGACCAAACATGAACGTCGCCAGCACCTGAACCCAGTACCAGAAACTCTTGATACCGTTGTTTCTAGTTAGCTTATCGCCCAGCCAACCCGAGGACCAAGCCACACCACAGCAGCCGACAATCAGGATCCGGGCCCAGAATTCGGCTCGATGCGATTCGCTCCAAGCCAGTTCGGTCCCGGCCAGCGTAATCGTCATCAGCGCGAGGAAGTAGGTAATGGCCAAGACCGGGCCATGCAGGATGCTGGTCGCCAGCGTTCCGAATTGTTGCAGGGCATAGGCAGCCGGCGAGCGCTGGTGAGCCGCAACGAAAGCCACGTAGTGCAGTCCAAAGACAATCTCGACCAAGCCAACCATCGCGCCGATGATTCCCTTGCGGACCCTGGAAACATCGCCCCAAAAGACTTCAGCCAGACAAGCTCGATCGCTACCAAATGCGAGATGCCGCAAGTTGGCACCAAACGTTTGCACCAGCGAACCGCTTTCCGACTTTTCGTTCAACCAGATCGTTTCTTGGCGTTCCACCAACGGTTGGTCTGGTCGAGCAATCGAGCGCGCGAAGAGGCTGAGCGTTTCACCGGGTTGCGGATCACCGACCCCGTGAATCACCAGCACAACATGTTCCGTAGAAACCGACTTCGCTTCCGCCATCCATGGCCCTAACGAGCTATCCGCGCAAAAAATGGTGCGGGAGTATAGCGAGCAAGCAAATTCCCCGCATCAGGAAACAGCGGTAATGCTAGCAACAAGGAACAAGCAAAACTTTCTCGGCAATTGCTTTACTTCTTCTTCCAATTCCCTTCGAGCGTGAAGAGGTAGTCGACGCTCTGCAACTCGTAATTTGCTCCTTGCTGGGCGGCCGATTTGGCGCTGAGCAAGCCGAAATTGACCGCCTCGATCGTTTGATTTAGCGACTCAAGTCGAACCCGGTTGCCGCTGCCGAGCAGATTGGCGTCTTGTCCCAACTGGGCGAACACCACCTCATCGGCGCCTCCCCGACCATCGAAGTCGGCTTTGCCGAGGTTCCGGACCGTCAATTGCTCGATCGCCCGCTGCAGGAGCAGCGCGCCGTTGCTGGAGGTCAACCGCTCCCGGCCACTCGTTCCAACCAGTGTCGAGCTATCAACTCCGGCCCAGCCGTCGGCATTCACTTGTTCTGCACCGACCACTCGGTTCAGCGCACCGCCAGACGTCTGCATCGACGTCCCAGATGCGTCGCTGTACAACTGATCGCTGCCGTTGGTTCCAATCAAATTAACAGTGTCTTGCCCGCCTTGATTGGCGATCAGGTTAACCCGCTTGAACCCCTCGACAACGGTTCGCAGCAAGTCGCTGGAGATCACCGTCTGGCGATGATGCATCCAAGCCGTGTCGTTGCCGGCCGTATCAGTCAACTGAGCCGTATCCTCGCCGCTGCTGGCTCGAGCGTAAAGCGAATCGACTCCCGAGACTTGGTTGTCATACCAGTTACTGAACATTCCAGCTCCCTGCGGAGTCTGATAATACTGGTCGTTGCCGCTGGAGTCATTAAACCAAGCCGAATCGAAGCCGCCGCTGCCGGTCGCTCGAATCTGTTCAAACTCACCTAGCTGAATCTCCGTCCCATTTACGTTCGCCAGCGCAGCACCCGGTCCGAAAGTAAATTGATCGTTAGCAATCGAGTCGCGGAGTTGGGCAAAGTCCCGTCCGCCTCCACCCGAGATTCGCATATTTGAAAAGCCGCGAGCGGTTACCTTGTTCAGCCCAGTCTGCAGCTCGGCCGATCGTTCGCCGGCGACCAACTGGTCTTCTCCACTGGTCCCCACCAGCTCAACGCGATCGCTGCCCCGTCCGCCAATTGCATCGACCTGCTTAAACCCAACGGTGTAATTGCCGAAGCCGCTTCCTTGCATCGCGACCATAAGGCGGTCGTTGAAAACGGTGTCGGCACCGGCCGAGTCGGTCAACTGCGCCCGGTCGTTGCCGGCCGTCGAGAAGGCCGTAACGGTGTGAAGTCCATTGGCGAACATGGTCCAGCCGCGAGAGCTCGCTACCTGAGCTGTTCCCGGAGAAAGCGTGAGTGTTTCATCGCCAGCACCTAATCGCAACGTCATCAAGTCCTCGCCGGCATGGCCGTAGAGGTTCAGCGATTGAACCTGCTGATTCTGGAAGCGATAGGTCAAATCGTTAACTCGAACTTCGAATTGATCGCCGCTGGCAACTTCAAAGCGATCCTGTGCATTCGTGCCATGGACTTCCAATTGTCCATTCTTAAGTTGAACGAGGTTGGCTGCGTTCAGCCCAAACGTTGTCTGACCAACCACCTTAAGGAAAACTTCTTGCCCTGCGGTGACATTGGCATCCAGCCGAATCGGGCCGCCGGCAAATGCTCCCCGTGTCAATTCGCGTCCCGCGGCGTCGACCAGAAAAAAGGTCGCCGATCCGCTTTGCATCTGGCCGTGAACCGTCATGATTCCGTCGCGTCCGGCCGTCAATTGAAAGACCTTTTCGCCGCTGACTTGCTGAGTGCCGAACTGATTGGAGAAGATCGTCCCCAGGCCGGTGTAATTGACGAATGGCTGGATTCTCGCGTTGACTTGATAGTGTCCAATCCCGTCGAGCGTCTCGACACTGAACTGATATTCCTGCCCCGCGACGACCTGCAGACTGAGTTGATCGCCTTGCCACTGGAACTGGTTGCCCAGCATCTTCACCAGAGGACGAAGTTGGTGCGAGGAGGAAAAGTCGAGCGTCAGCGTGCCGGTTTGCTGAGCTGTAAAGCGGAATGCATCAACGTCATCCGTACGACCGATCGTGCCGCTGAAGCTGCTGTTGGTTTTTAAGCTACCGAGATTGAATGGATTGCTCCAGCCATTGCCCTCGAGGTCCTTGATGATACTTGAGATTGCGCGGTCAAGGTTGACGCGGTTGTACCAGGCACTCGTGACCGTGTCGTAAACCTTGTCAGCCGTCGCGACAAACGTTTGATAGAGTTGGTCCTGATTGACTTGGCCTTGACCGGCGAACTGGTAAGCCTCGCGGAGCAAAGCAGAGGCACCGGTGACATAAGGCGCCGCCATGCTTGTGCCGCTGGAGCCAAGAAACTGGCCCGTTTGGGAGCCGGGAAAGAGATGGTCGGGGACGGTACTGCGAATGCTCTCACCCGGAGCAACGAGCACGCGAGTGTCGCGCTGGCTGAAGCTGCTGAGATTGCCAGTCGCTCCGTGGCTGGCAACCGGTACGACATGCGAGCTGGCTGCCGGATAGGCGACGCCAGTGGTCTTGTACTGAGCAAAGGCATTCCCAGCGGCGACACTGATGAAGACGCCATCGGCTTTCAGCTGGGCGAACTCATCTTCCAGCGTTGCCCACGAAGGCGTCGTGCTGGCGTTCCAAGCGGAACCGAGTGATAGGTTGACTGCCGTGATTGGATTTTCGAAGCGGTTGCGATTTTGGTGAACCCACTGGAGAGCTTGTTCGACCCATTGCATGTTGCCAACGCCGCTGTCGGTGAAGACGCGGAGCGAAACGAGATCGACTCCGGGAGCGACTCCGCGGTGCGTTTGATCGCTGCTGCCGATGATTCCGCTGACATGGGTCCCGTGAAAGCCGGCTCCGCCATCATCGTAGGGATTGGCATCGTTTTCGGCGAAGTCCCAGCCGCCGATGACGCGAGCGCCCGCGCCAAATCCATTTCCTAGTGCATAGTGGTCCCAGGCAATCCCGGAATCGATTACCGCAATCGTCTGCCCTTTGCCCTCGAATCCGTAATTGGCTTGCACCGCCTGGATCGATTGCTGGTTGTAAGCCTGAGTGACCTGGGTTGCTTGCGGCTGCAAGACCTGATTGATCACGTCAGCCAGCGGTTGGGCTGACATCGCCAAACGCTCTTCGCAAGACTCGAAGCGGGCGGTGCGCTGGGTTGATGGGCGAGAATCCGAGTGCGACATGGAGAACCGTGTGGGAAACGCAAACCGCTGAAAACCATCAATGGCTTGTGATTCACGCCCAGTTCCATTTGGCGCGACGCTGGACAACTTGCGGACAGAGCCCGCAGTCGGGTCAGCCCAAGAGGTCCGGAGTTTCCCGGAGGCGATGCCAGCAGGCAAAACCGCGGCTTTCGAGCGTCCGGGATAACTCGCGGAACTATACGTTGCGACCCGGCAAATCGATCAGGTCATCGCAGCTATTTAAGTTCACCCGGCCCGCCCATCGAGTTAATCTGCACCGTTTATGACGAATCCGACGGCTTTCAACTCGCGGTGCTTTCACTTGTTCACCGTAAAGCTGCACCGGTTGAGAGAAGATGGTGAAAGCTTGCCGCCCATGCAGCTTCCCAAAATTGCTGGCCGTGAGGTCTGCCGATAGAGATTATGTCAATTCTGCCGGATTCTCCGGCGCGACCTGGGAGTGGATTTCCGTGAAGAAGTTATCAACCTTTCAGTTTTGGACGCTGACTTGGTTCTCAAAACCAGCTTGTGACCGCCAACTCTACAAATTCGCGGCCAAGCAGAAGCCGAAAAGCATCGTTCACTTTGGACTGGCCAGTCTGCAGCAAGCTGAAAAGCTGATTCAGGTCTGCCAGAACTTTTCAGGCTGTGAGGAAATTCGCTACACGGGGATCGACCTATTTGAAGCCCGCACAAACAAAGTTCCCGGGCTGACTTTGAAAGAAGCACATCGCGTCCTCGTGACGACCGGCGCGAAAACGCGAGTCATGCCAGGCGACGCGCCACAAACGCTGCCGCGCATGGCAAATCAGCTGACCGGCACTGAACTGCTCATCATTTCGCTCGACGGCAGCCGCGAAACTCTCGACGGTTGCTGGTTCTTTATCCCGCGTATGCTGCAAACGGGATCGCTTGTTCTGCTGCAAGAGCACCGAGCGGCTGGCAGTGCCTATCAACCCCTGAGCGTTGCCGATGTCGAGCAACTTGCTCAAGCCGCAGGGCGTCCCGCCTCGAAGGCCGCTTAGCCGAAGCAAGTTCCGCGCAGCCTCGCCTGATTTAGACTCGGCCATTCGTCGAATCGCCGCTCATCGACTAAGATGCAGGCATGGCTAAATCAAAGAAAACCGAGCAAGCTCAGATTTTTCATGCTTCCGAGAGCGAAGCGGGCGAGACGCTGCAGGCCGCACTGCGAAAGTGGATTCCTGAGACCAGCTGGAATGAAGCTCGTCGTTTGGTCCGCAAGCGACATGTTCAAGTCAACGGGAATCTCTGCCTCGACGAAGCGCGACGCCTTAAAGACAAGGAAGTCGTCAAGGTTCACAAATTTCCGCTGGCCCCTCCGCCGACTGCCGAGCGGGTGAAGCTGGTCTATGTCGATGACCAGATCATCGTGATCGAAAAGCCTTCGGGAATCACCTCGGTCCGTCACGCTCAGGAAATGGACTGGCCTGATAAGCGGAAGCAATTCCAGCCGACGCTGGACGAGATGCTCCCGCGATTGCTGCTCGACTCGTTTCGCGGGGGAGCCACTGGACCGGGGCGAGGCCCGAGGAAGCCACCCAGCCGCGATCCGCGGCAACGACTACCGCATCAACACCGCGGCAAGCGAGGGGCCGAGCCACCACTTGAGCGCCTGCCACTCGTTCTCCCAGTCCACCGGCTCGACCGGGACACGAGCGGGCTGATGGTTTTCGCCCGCACCGCCGCGGCCGAGCACAATCTGATCGCTCAGTTTAAAGAGCACAGCATCGAGCGAGCCTATCAAGCGGTCGCCATCGGCGATGTGGCGGCTGACCGGATTGAGACTTGGCTGGTGCGCGACCGAGGTGATGGGATCCGCGGGAGTTCTCCCAACAGTGATGGGGCTCAGCAAGCGGTCACGCATGTCCGCCCGCTCAAGCGACTGGGCGACTACACGTTGGTCGAGTGCCGATTGGAGACGGGGCGGACACATCAAATCCGGATCCACCTATCCGAGCGAGGACACATGCTCTGCGGCGAGAAAGTTTATTTCGGCCCGCCGGGCGGTAAGAAATGCGTCGACCGAAGTGGCGCTCCGCGACTAGCCCTGCACGCGGCCAGACTGGAGTTCATCCATCCAACAACGCAAAAGCCGATGAAGTTTCAGTCTGAACTCCCCAAGGACTTGGCTCAGTTCGTGACGCGATTGGAGCGGGAAGCCAAAGGAATCTAACGCATGTCTGAACTCACATTGAAGCAGGCTCAAACCAGAGTCGACGACTGGATTCGCACGATCGGCGTCCGTTATTTCTCGGAGTTAACCAATCTGGCCCAACTCGTTGAAGAGGTGGGCGAAGTGGCTCGGGTTCTCTCTCGCACTTACGGGGAACAAAGTTTCAAGACAGGCGAGCCCCGGAAGGAGTTGGCTGATGAGCTGGCCGACGTGCTGTTCGTGCTCATCTGTCTGGCGAATCAAACCGGAGTCGATTTGACGGCGGCTTTGGAGGCCAACCTGCAGAAGAAGACCCAGCGCGACCGCGAACGACATGCACAGAACCCGAAACTGCGGAGCGAGGGGTGATTTCCCTGGCTTACCTTGAGGTGCGAAATCGTTCATTGCGTTTGACCATTGCTGTGACGCGCGGCCGCTGAGTTCCAGCTTTGAACTCGGCCGTCCGCTGAACTTCCGGGCAACCCTTTCCCCAATCTTTTGGTCGGTTAAGATAAGGCTAACGCAGAAGCAATCGCGCTGAAGCTTTTCCATTAAGTCTCTACTGCCGGGTCTCATGGTAATCACTGTCATGCGCAAGGTGCCTTTCTGTGCGGGGCACCGCCTGCTGCACCACGAAGGCAAGTGCGCTAACCTGCACGGCCACAACTACATCGTCGAGTTCCACGTTACCGGCAGCGAGGTCGATGAACTGGGCCGGGTGGTTGATTTCGCAGTGATCAATCGGCTGTTCAAATCCTGGATCGATGACAACTGGGACCACGGCTTCATCCTCTGGGAAGAGGACCGCGATGCGATTCAGGCGCTGCGGCAAGTCAACCCACACCGGATTTACATTCTGCCGTACAACCCAACTGCGGAGAACATCGCGCGTTATCTCCTGCTGGAAATCGGCCCGCGACTGCTCCAGCAAGTTGAGGGATATGACTTGCAACTGACTCGGGTAGTCGTTTGGGAAACGTTAAACGCTTCCGCGACTGCGGCTCTCAATGCCGAGGCCCAACTCTACACGACGCTCGACAGTGCCCAGGAAGCTTCCGAGTAAACTTGTCAGGTGACAAGCTCGATGGACCTCTACTACTCGGACATTTTTGAATTGCCGCTGCCACCTGGGCATCGCTTTCCAATGTCCAAGTACCGCTTACTTCGGGAGCGACTAGCGGCTTCAGCTTTTGCCGAGTCCTTACGATTCCTGATTCCCGAGGCGGCGACTGATGCCGAGTTGTCGCTGGCTCATGACCAAGAATACATCGGACGGGCCAGCCGGGGCGAATTAACTGACGTCGAGCAGCGCCGGATTGGCTTTCCTTGGTCGGAGCGAATGATCGAGCGCTCACGGCGTTCCTCTGGGGCCAGTGTCGGGGCAGGGCAGAGTGCTCTGCGGGATGGACTTTCCGCGAATCTTGCCGGCGGCACTCATCATGCCACTTGGGACGCGGGGCAGGGCTACTGCGTTTTCAATGACGTCTGCGTCGCGGCGCGAGTTTTACAGCAAGCCGGACAAATCTCGCGAGCGCTTTTTGTCGACTGCGATGTGCACCAGGGAAATGGGACAGCGGCGATCGCCGCTGGCGACCCGACGCTTTTCTCTTTCTCGATTCATTGCATCAAAAACTATCCCTTTCGCAAGGCGACCAGTGACCTCGATGTCGATTTAGCTCCGGGTACGGAAGATGAAGAGTACCTGCAAGAGTTGCAGCGAGCGCTGGAGTGGATCGACTTGCGGTTTGACCCGGATATCGTCTTTTTCCTCGCCGGCGCCGACCCCTTCGAGCGCGACCGGCTGGGGCATTTGAAGCTGACCAAACAAGGTTTAAGAGCTCGGGACCGACTCGTGATCAGTTTCTATCGCGACCGCGGAATACCGGTCGCCCTCTCGATGGCTGGGGGATATGCCCCTGATCCTGAAGACATTGTGGACATCCACTTCGGCTCGATCGAAACCGCATGGGAGCGCTGGTATCAGGAGCGTCGCGAGGCATCGCCGCGACAATGAACGGTCGAGCGAGGCTGGTTCCGCTCGATAACCAATTTCATCTCTACCCAGCTTAACAGCGTCTGTCTGACCGTTTTACTGCGGGGTCGGTCTGCAAGCGATTCCGGTTTTCAATCACGAGGCTGGCCAGCCTTTCAAATGTTAAGACGGCATTGAGCAGCGGGAATTGTTAAGATTTCGCCTCGCGAAAATAATTTTCCATCGCAATCGCCGTAAATCCCGGGACTTTGCCCGTTGAATCTCAACCAGAGAGGGCTGGCGGTTGGCGCACGGCAAGCTGGCTCGATAAAATCTCGGACGCTATCAGCGGAGGGTGTTCGCATCCCTTCGGAAAGGAACCGATGGCAGTGGAACGGATTGTCTTGACACGCTCCGCCAGCGAAAAACTGGGAGTCAGGTTCGCCGGCGACTGATGCCGACGGGCCGTAGCCTTAACAAATTGGCTTCGGCTTGGAGACAAATCGCACCTTGAGTGCGAATGGGGAGGATGACAATGTCGATCGCACAAGTTGAGCAAATTTTGGTAGTACCCACCAAACTGTTTCATTCACTTGGATATTTTCAAGGCTTTTGTCGAGACGTTGAGGAATATCTGGAAAGCTTGCTCGCGCCGCAGCATGTCCGCTATCTGCCCCGGCCAGAGATGGAAGTCGACCCCAGCTACAAGCAATTGATCCCTTACTGCATCTTGCGGCATGTCGACGAAGCTGGGAACACTTGGCTCTACCAGTATCGCCGCGGTTCAGGACAAGGCGAGGCGCGATTGCATGCCCTTCGCAGCATCGGAATCGGCGGACACATCTCCTCAGTCGATGCCACAGACTCTGAGGCTTCGCCCTATGTCGAGGGGATGAAGCGGGAACTGGAAGAAGAATTGAGCATCAACACCGACTACAGCGAAAAATGTGTCGGCTTGCTGAACGACGACGGCAATGAAGTGGGGCGTGTTCACTTGGGCGTTGTCCACTTGCTCGACCTCGAATCGCTGGATGTTCGGCCGCGCGAAATTGATTTGAACAATGCCGGGTTTGTCCGGCTGGATGAGATCGTCGCGGAGATTGACCAGTTTGAAACTTGGTCGCAGATTTGCCTGCGAGCCTTGTTCTAGAACTGGTGCGAGGGACCCGAAACTGGCGGGCGTCTTCGGGGCGGGTTTTCTTTTGACCGTGGGACGGGTGGGACTCCTAGGACCCTTGGGACTTTTGGGACGCTTGGGAGAATCGTTACATTTCTTCCGATATCAGGCAGTTTTGAGCCGTCCATCCTTTAGTTGGCACCAACCGCGTGTTCGGTTTGTTCGGTTGGTCCCAACCTTGGAACCGCTTTCTTTTTCTCTGTTGCGGACTCCTGATGAATTCCTTCCGGCGAACGGGCGATCGAGAGATGTAAGGGAATCCCTCGCGCTTCGCACTCCAGACTTTTGGCAAACTTTTCCGGAACTGACGCGAGTAGGGGAAAGGCCGAAAATTTCAACAGTCGAGTCTTGCCATGCGAGTTCGCTTCTTCAGCATTGCTATTGGATTGTTCGCCGGCTATTCGGTTGGCACAGAGTCGCAAATCCAAGCTCAGATTCGCCTGAGTACCGGCACAAATTGGCCGCAGTCGCTCAGTCAAGAAGAAGCTCCTCAGAGTCAACCGCTGACTCCAGCTTATCGGGGGAGACCTCACAACCCGTTTGATGACGTGAACCTCAATTTGATTTTGACTCCCGATTTGCTTTATGGCTGGGGAGCCAACTCGGGCTACTACAACGGTGGCAACACTCCATCGGCGGCTGGTGGATACCCGCAACCAGTTCTCGATCAACCGCCATTCTATTACGGCCAACCAGCGCCCAATTATTATTCTGCACCGCCGCCCGGTGCCTGGTCGCAGTCGCAGTACATTACGCCCAACACAGCGCCCGGGGTCACCTCTGGGAAAAATCCGCCGCTGGCCGCTACCGAAGCCAACAACTTACCGGCTCAGTCTTCTCCATCGCGAAATAGCCTGGCGCGCGAGCCCCAGCGCCCCACGACTACGACAGCCACTCCGGAGCGAGTACCGCAGCGGCGCAAGTCGATTCTGGTGCGACCCGAATCAGCGCCCACTCTGCGTCGAGATTTGGCAGTCGACTCCCCGGGACGCCCCGATTACGAAATTTCACTCGCTGCCTTCGCGGCAGGTGATTACCAAAGCGCTGCCGAGGCCGCATTGAATGCGGCGGCTGCCGACAGCGGCAACAGGAAACTTCAACTCTACCTCGCCCAATGCCAATTTGCGGTCGGTGACTTTGCCGCTTCCGCTGACTCATTAACGACCGCCTTTGAACTGCTCCCCCAATCACAG
>JBJTQD010000465.1:0-10592 GCA_046075445.1 Planctomycetota bacterium | reverse complement strand
CAAACTTGCAGTGGCCAATTTTCGCCAGAACGACCCGCTCCCGAAAATCGCTTAGCTGACCGACCAACAATCCACCTGTCTGCGCCATTCCCTCAATCACGACCGAGGAGGGGAGGCAGGGATACCCGGGGCAGTACTCGTCCACAGCCTCTTCCGTGAGGCTGACACATTTAACTGCCCGAGCGTACTTGCCGCTGACGAATTCCGTGAAGCGGTCGATCCAAAACCAACGCATGACATGTTTCCCAACCGGCGAAAATCGAAGCCGCTGGGATCAAACCTCCGAAAGGAACTCTGGACTAGCTGCCGACCTTCATCGCAACATAGTTGCAGAGATCTTGAACCGTCAGCAAATTGTTGAACTCTTGAACTGCTGGGTTTTGTTCGAACCGAGTCAGATCGGCGAAAGGCATCCGTTGCTTCAGCGCTGCCAACCCTTCAGCCGTCATTCGCCCGCCTTGAACGTATTGCGAGTTGGTCAAAATGTCTTCGGGGTAGAGGTCTTCCCGCTTGAACTGGAAGCCGAATGCTTTCTCCAGTTTGAAGATGATATCGAGAAAATCGATCGACTCGGCGCCGAGATCGCCGACCATCGTCGCCTCAGGCTGGACTTCGTCTTCGTCGACTCCCAACGCGTCCACGAGTGCCTCTTGGACTTTGGCGAAAACTTCATCTTGATTCGGCATTCCCTTCTTACTCCTTTGTCAAATTGTGGAGATCAGTTCGCCGGGACGGACGCGGGATTCGCGGCGACCTGCTCGGGCGAGACTAACTGATTGAACAGTAAACGGTATTTTCTCTTGAACTCCCGGATCAAGTATTGGTCAGTAGCAGTACTGGCCAAACCACGGTCCGCCAAATTGTATCGCTCGATCAAAATCACGCCGGTTACGGCAGTTCGACCATCCATAGCTCCTTCGACCTTCAACTTGACCTGTTGACCTTGCTCAGAATGCCATTTGGCCGTCACGACCAATTGATCACCCGGTTGGACAAATCCCTGGAACTTTACGTTCCGGGCTTCTACCAATTTGACCATTGAATACCTGAAGTCGTCGGTCGCTCGAGCGAGGTATGCCGAGGCCTGAAAAATGGCCTCCAACATCAAAACACCCGGCATCACCGGAAACCGTGGGAAATGGTCCTGCAGATATTCCTCTGAAAGTGCCAATCCCTTGACCGCCCGAACCGAGTCACCGGGTAACAATGAAACGATTCGATCGATTTGGGCAAAACGCATAATCAGTCAGCTAAACGAACAATCCGTCCGTCGCGTGACTGCTAAGGCAACCACACCACGGCCGTTTTCAAAGTTAAAGGAGTGCTAAATATAGCATTTGCCCCATTTTGCCTCAACAACAGCTTTCGCCCCTTTTCCGCAGGTCGAAACAGCGTTCTGAGACTGAGTGCTATCGTTTTTCGCTGTTTGCCAAAGGGACCAAGGCTTTCGGGTTCATCGCCTCCCTACATCCACTCTCCGCTCCGTGGTAAAGTTGTGCCATGCGCAAAGGAATCGCTGTATCCCCGGGAGTCGCGATCGGCACCGCCTATGTGGTCCGCGAGATCTTCGTCAATCCAAACACGAAAAAGCTCGAAGGATCCGAGATCACGGCTGAACTGGCCAGCTACGAGACGGCTCGCGATAAAACGGCAGCCGATTTGAGAAGCTTGGAAAAGAAAGTCGCCGTCCAAGTGGGGCGCGACCAAGCAAATATCTTTGCTGTGCACCAGCAGATCCTCCGGGATGGAGCCTTCACGAACAAGATCCGGAACTGGATTGTTCAGGAGCAGATGACGGCCGATGCGGCGCTGCACCGACTTCTAGGCGAATACACAACGCTCTTCGCTAAAACCCGCGACGAGTACATTCGCCAACGACTGGACGACGTTCGCGATGTGATCGTCCGCATCTGCAGCCACCTCCTCGAAGCTGAACGCATCGACCAAAACTTACTCAAAGGTCCACTAATCGTCGTCGCTGACGAGCTACTACCCTCGCAAGCAGTCGCCTTGGGCGAAATCGAAGTCCGGGGAATCGTGACCCAAGCCGGCAGCCAAACCAGCCATGCAGCGATCATTGCACGCAGCCGCGGTATTCCCGCCGTCTCAGGCCTCAAAGGGATCCTCCGCAGCGTCAAAACGGGCGACACGATCGTAGTCGATGGCCGAGACGGCCATGTGGAGGTTAACCCCAACCCGGAAACTCTGGCAGCATTCCGCAAACTGGAACGCGAGTTTTTTCACCTTAAAGACCAGCTCGCTGAAAATCGCAACTTGCCGGCGATGACCTCAGATGGAACCGAAATTCGCCTTCAAGCAAACATTAACGGAGTCAATGATGCGGTCGCTGCTCACGCGATGGGCGCGTCCGGAGTGGGACTCTACCGCACAGAGTATCTCTATCTCACGCACTCCGATGTCCCGGACGAGGAAGAACAGTACAACGCCTATCGCGATATTATCGAGGCCAGCCCCAACCATAACGTAACCGTTCGCACACTCGACATCGGCGGCGACAAAACCGTTTCTTACCTCGGCCACGACCACCAGGAAGCCAACCCTTTCATGGGCTGGCGCAGCATCCGCATCTCGTTCGAGCACCCGGAGTTTTTTAATACCCAGATCCGGGCAATTCTCCGAGCCGCAGCCGACTTCCCAAACGGCAACGTCCGGATCATGTTCCCGATGGTTACTACCGTCGAGGAAATTCGCAAACTGCGAGGGTTTGTTCGCAAAGCCTACAAGGCGCTCATCACGCGAAAACAAAAGGTTCGCGAGATTCCGCTAGGGATGATGCTCGAAGTCCCTGCCGCCGCGATTTCGATCGTTAACATGCTCGAACTCGTCGACTTCGTCTCGATCGGCTCCAACGACCTCGTCCAGTACTTGATGGCTGCCGACCGGGATAACCCCAAAGTCAATCACCTCTGCGAGCCACTCGCGCCCCCCGTCCTGACGCTTTTGCACAACGTCATTGGCGCCTGCAATCGAGCCAACGTTCCGGTCACTCTCTGCGGCGAGATGGCCGGCCAGCCGAAAGCCTTCCTCCTGCTGCTCGGCATGGGGCTGAGGCGTTTTAGTATGAGCCCCGCCTTCATCCCCTCGATCAAGCAACTCGCCAGCCAAGTCTCCGTGGCCGAAGCAGAGCAAATCCTCCAGTCCGCGCTCAAGCTCAAAGAAACGGCCCAAGTCAAAAAGTACATGGCCCGGCAAGTCGAACAGCTAGCCCCCAATCTGGCCCTGCTCGACATTTAGGTTCATCCCGGCAGCGGGCTCCAATTAAACTGGACCTGCCCCCGTTTTCTTTTCAGGGAATTCAAATGTTCTTTCCGATCAGCGATGACGATCGACACATCGATTCACCGGCTTGGGTTACTTGGACTCTGCTGGCGATCAACATCGTCTTATTTCTGGTCCAAGTCACCAATCCAGATTTCACCTACGGCTGGAGCGTGATCCCCAAGGAGATCACTACGGGCGTAGACCTGACAACTCCCCAGCGAGTTTCGATTCCTGGTGAAGGGGTTCAGGAGATCCCCCAAGCTCCCGGGCCGCCGATCATCTGGCTGACTCTACTCAGCTCAATGTTTATGCACGGCGGCATCGGGCACCTCGCTGGGAATATGCTCTACCTCTGGATCTTCGGCAACAACGTAGAACATCGCTTTGGCCACCTCTGGTTTTTGCTCTTCTACCTCGCTGCAGGACTGGTCGGCAGTCTCGCTCAGGTTTTCCTGATTCCCGACAGTGTGATCCCTAACCTCGGTGCATCAGGCGCCATCGCAGGTGTGATGGGTGCCTACCTCGTACTCTTCCCTCGGAACCTCGTAAACGCCGTTTTCCTCTACCACATCGTGACCGTTCCAGCGCTGTTCGTGCTGGGGATGTGGATCGTGATGCAACTGTTCAGTACCGTTGGCTCGATCGCATCGACCTCGGTCGAGAGCGGCGGCGTTGCCTACCTCGCTCACGTCGGCGGCTTCCTCACCGGAGTGCTCGCCGCACTGCCTTACCGCCTGAGCATCCAGTCCGAGCCCGATTCAATGCTTCGCAGGCAGTACCAAAGCGACCCGCGAGCCAAGAGACTCTGGTAAAACCGATTAGCTAGCGCACCTAGATTTAGAATTAGCTCAATCCTGGGGTTATTGATGAGAGCCGCAACCATTGCTTTTTTCTTCTTACTTATTGCCCCCGCACTCTCATGCAAATTATTGCTCGGGCAAGTGATAACTCCATCAGAAAAGCAGATACCGAGTGAAGCGCCGTCACGTGCAGAACTTACCTTTGACTTCGACCTTGACAGCCTGAACTTCGAGCTCGAACTCGTACCGGCTCCAACCTCAAGGTCGGCCCGCCAAATCCCGGACGTCGAACCAGCTGTCGAAACGGGACTTTTTATTGTCGAAGAAATGCATCCACTGCAGTTCCAATACGAAGACTTGCTATTCAAATTGCACTCCAAGACGGCCAAACAACTAAAAGAAATCGCACTTGCACGATACTCCCAAATCGGTGAACTGGAGTCTGAGAAAAATCGGCTCGAGAGAGAAATCGCCGCGAAGAGATTCGAGCTCGCCAAAGAGATCGAGAGTCAATTAACCCCAATCCAATTGCGGAAGCTGACTGAAGCCAGATTGAATGTACCCGAAGAGGAGCTGCGTCAACGACAACTTGAGTCATTGTTGAGGTCAGCGCTCAAAAAAATCCAAGCCAGTGAGTCAGTGACTTTTCGAGAGGGAATCAGCCGAGAGCTGAACAAGCTCGATCTTGAAAAGCAAATTGCCGACGGACAGTTCAAAAAAACCGGTCAGTACTGGTTTTACAAGGATCCGCTCATGCCCTCGGCAGATATAGAGGCACAGCTCTTGGCGGTCTGCTTGAATCCGAAATCGTACGAGCCCAACGGGGGAGGCAAATTTTGCGGTGGATTTCATCCCGACCTGGCGATCACTACTGAAGCAAGCTATGACCAGTACGGCTTGCTGATTTGCCTCGGCTGCCGAGAGATCCTCCTTATCGACCAGAGCATCAATCTTTCGTTCGATCTATCCGAGAACGCATTTGAGCGGATCGAGGAGCTCGCTCTGAAAATTTTCGAGCGGCGAGCCACGAAGCGGGCACCTAAAGAAAAATAGCTGGAAGCAGAACAACCTGCCCCCAGCCATAAAATTTTCTGGCTCTCATCTCGAGAACGACAACTCCCGAATTAATCGTGGATTTGCTGTTTCAATCCTCACTCAATTAAGCAATCCCGCCACGGTGGCGGTCCAGCATTGCCTGCAACTGGCTCTTGGGAACAGCACCCAAGACGGAGTCGACAACCTTGCCATCCTTGAAAACGGCAATGAAAGGGATGCTTTGCACGTTATAGCGCATTGCCAAATCCTGATTTGAATCGACGTCGACCTTGCCGATCTTCAGGTCGGCGTTCTCTTTCGCCAACTCATCAATCACCGGACCGATTCGCTTGCAAGGTCCACACCAAGCAGCCCAGAAGTCCACCAACACTGGACCATTGGCTTGCAATACTTCCGATTGAAAATTTGAACTGTTGAACTCCAACGCCATTTCGCTGTTCTCCCTATTTGCTGTGAGCTCCCCAACGCGAGGAGTTTAGTGTCTCGGTTTCGATTCGGTTCCGAATCACGTCCGCCGGAACCCGCTTTTATCCTTGAATTGGCTTCCGCCAAGCGACCACGTCAGCAAAGACTGCAATCCGCGTTCCGAATTATCGACGTACCAGCCAGTTCCTGCAATCGACCGCAAGAAATCTCGGGTTTCAGCGGTAATTCTTCCCTTCCTGCCCCGCAAGACATTTGTCCGAGGACCGGCAAACGCACAAGCCAAACCCCCTGAGCCTGACAGATTGGCGTCGAGGAATGAGACGAATCGGCATACCGATGCAACTCGCTCGACTAGACGGCAGGGAATCACATCGCGAAAGACTGAGCCACCTCAGTCGGCGCGACTTCATAGGCGTACGGTTCCATCGAACTCCCCGCCCTGCCCTGGCTGAGACTGCGCATGGCGTTGGAGTAGCCAAACAGTTCAGCCAGCGGCGTCTGGGACTCGATCACCGTAATCCCATTAAACGACTCGGTCTTGGAAATCCGACCGCGACGCTGCGCGATGTCCCCAACGAACTCACCATAAAACTCGTCGGGCGTAGTGATGGTCAGCTTCATGATCGGTTCCAGCAACACAGGGCCCGCCGCGTTGAGTGCCTGCTCGAAGGCACGAGCCGCTGCAATCGTCATCGCAATCGGAGTCGTCTGCTCGTTGACCTCAGCCGCAGTAATCGTCGCTCGCAACTGGGTGAGCGGGAAGCTCCCGATCGGTCCACCACCCTCGCCCCGTGCTCGCAGTTCTTCCATCAGCGCCTGATGCTGCTCCGCGGACAGCAAGCCCGGGGTCAGCCGGTTGAAGACCTGCAGCTGCTGTTCGCTGTTCGGATTCGGCTCTAACTTCAGCGTCACCTTGGCAAACAACTGCTGCCCATTGACCATCCGGTGGCATTCACCCGTGACTTCCACTTTCTTACTGACGGTCTCACGGTAAGAGACCCGAGGCTTGTGAACCTTTACGTTCAGATTGAAGTCGCGCAGCAGCCGGTTGCGAATCACTTCGAGATGCAACTCGCCCATCCCGGCAATCAGGGTCTGGCCAGTCTCTTCGTTCTCTTGTCCGCGGAACGTCGGGTCCTGCCGCTTAAGCATGTCGAGCACCTCGGCCAACTTCTTGCGGTCAGCGGTTGTCTCCGGCTCGATCGCCATTTCGATAACGGTCTGCGGGAATTCGATTTTCTCAAGCAAAATCGGCGCTTTCGCATCGCAGAGCGTATCGCCAGTGACGGCATCGCGAGGTCCGATCACGCCGACGATCTCTCCCGGACCGGCTGATTCAATTTGCCCCTCTTTATCCTTCTTGGTGGCGTGAATCTGCCAGAGCTGCGCGACATTTTCTTTCTTGCCATTACTTGGACAGAGTGCTCGGCTGTTTTGCTTCAGTTCACCCGAGTAAATCCGTACCCAGTAAAAATCGCCCGTCTTGGCCGGCAGGATTTTGAAAACCAAACCGCAAAATGGTTCCTTCGCGTCCGGCTTGCGGAGCAGAACCTTGTCTGCCTTCTCCGGGTCCGCACCTTGTACAGGTGGACGGTCGATCGGGCTGGGGAGATATTCCCGCACCGCATCAAGCACGCACTGCACGCCGATCCCATGCAGGGCCGAACCACAAACCACCGGCTGGATCTGCCGAGCCAGCGTTGCTTGGCGAATCGCCCGCCGGAGTAGCTCCTCCGGAATCGGCTGCTCTGCCAACGCCAACTCCGCCATCTCATCATTGAACTCGTAGAGGCTTTCAAGCAACTGCACGCGACTGAACTCAGCCACATCCTGCCAGTCCTCGGGAATCGGGTGCACGGTAACCGTTCGGCCTTCATCGGCGAACGTCAACATCCGCATCGCAATTAAGTCGATCACCCCGCGAAACGGATTTGAAGTATGCGGCGGGCCTTCGCCGACCGGTACAAACAGTGGCACCGGGTTGCCCTTGAGCCGCTGCCGAATTTCATTGAGGACGCGTTCGAATTCAGCTCCCTCGCGATCGAGCTTGTTGATAAACGCGATCCGAGGCACCTCATACTTGTTCGCCTGACGCCAGACCGTCTCGCTTTGTGCTTCGACTCCTTCGCGGGCACTGAAAACGACAACAGCACCGTCGAGAACCCGCAGACTTCGCTCGACCTCGGCAGTGAAATCGACATGCCCCGGCGTATCGAGCAGGTTGACGTGCACATCACGCCAATCGAAAGTCACGCAGGCAGCATAAATCGTGATGCCGCGTTCCTGCTCCTCGGGATCGTCATCGGTCGTCGTGGTCCCTTTATCGACCATCCCAACCCGATGTTTGGCGCCGCTAAGGAAAAGCATCCGCTCAGTGACCGTCGTCTTACCGGCGTCAATGTGAGCGATGATTCCGATGTTTCGAAGGTTTTGAATTTTCCGCGACATCTGTTCAGCATCCCCGGTCTGGAACTCGCCCCGCCAGCGAGCCGGCACAAATTCAGCGCACAAAAAGTTGGCGCACAAAAAATCGGCGCATAAAAAAACCGTCTTGCAGCGATGCAAAACGGTTGGATTTGATTGAGGTCCTTACCACGCAAAGTGGGCGAAAGCCTTGTTGGCTTCGGCCATGCGGTGCGTGTTTTCGCGTCGGGTAACTGCCACACCTTCGCGGTTGTATGCGGCTACCAATTCGTCGGCCAATTTCATCGCGGTTGGGCGACCCTTCTTTTCGCGAACGGCCATCAGCAACCAGCGAATCGCCAGCGACTGCTGACGCTGCCGATTGACTTGCATTGGAACTTGGTACGAAGCACCACCAACCCGCTTGCTGCGGACTTCGATGTGCGGCTTGACGTTCTCAACCGCCTGCAGAAAAACCTCGATCGGTTCTTTCTCAGGCAATCGAGATTTGACTTCATCCAAGGCATCGTAAAAAATCCGCTGAGCGGTGGCCTTCTTGCCGTCCCACATCATGCAGTTGATGAACTTGCCGGCCAGCTCCGAACCGTACTTCGGGTCGGGCTTGAGGTGCGAACGACTGGCGGTAATGCGTCCCATGTTTCTCTACTGTCTCTAACGCTTGCTTGTAAAAACTGTTTTCAATTACTGTCTCGCGTTCGCAAGACTCAATCGGGCGAGGTCCCTCGGGAACCAAGCCGCTAATGAAAGGACGATCAACTCGGTTAAATGAGTTAGCAATCCCAACACTCTGACTTGAATTACTTCTTGCCGCCAGCAGCTTTGCCGGCTTTGCCAGCCGCTGGACGCTTCGAACCGTACTTACTGCGAGCCTGTCGGCGCTTTTCAACACCCAACGTGTCGCGAGTACCACGGATAATGTGGTAACGAACACCCGGAAGGTCACGGACGCGGCCGCCGCGAACAAGGACGATCGAGTGTTCTTGAAGGTTGTGCCCTTCGCCCGGGATGTAAACGGTGACTTCTTTGCCATTCGACAAACGGACACGAGCGATCTTCCGCAGAGCCGAGTTTGGCTTCTTCGGGGTCATCGTACGAACTTGCAAGCAGACACCCTGCTTGAAAGCGCACTTGTCCAACACGGGGCTTTTCGAAAAGACCCGCTTGTCACGGCGTTTTTTCCGGATCAACTGGTTAATTGTGGGCATGCTATCGTCGCTATTTCTGGTCTTGATTCCGCCCCCGCCCGGGAGCGAACTCATAAAGGTAATGGTTTTTACTCAATCGTCAACTCAAAACGAAAAAAAGGCCAAATTCGCCATTTTTTCGGCTGAGCACGGGGCTGGACTCCCCTAGGGAAGGCCTAACCCCGGCAAATTCTACGGATCTTACTCAACTTCGTCTTCGGAACCGACCGAGTCGTCACCCTCAGCCTCTTCGACCTCGTCTTGAGTCACGAAGTGAGAACTCTCACCTGCATCGGCTCCAAAATCGAGGTCCGGAGCAGCCGTTGCCGAACCGCTGTTGGCCGAATCGAGCAGCGGGAAGCTTGCTTCCAGCGGCTGAGTCGGTGCAGCCGACATCTGCCGCATCGCTTCGAGGTTGTACTGAATCTCGGAGTCTTGGAAGGTTCGGAAGCCCGTGCCTGCTGGAATCAAGTGACCAAGGATCACGTTTTCCTTCAGACCAACCAAGTGGTCGACCTTGCCAGCCAAAGCGGCTTCGGTCAACACCTTCGTCGTTTCCTGGAAGCTCGCGGCAGAGATAAAGCTGCTGCTTTGTACCGACGCCTTGGTGATCCCGAGCAGCTGAGCCTTCGATTCAGCCGGACGGGGCCGAGAACCCTTGGCGAGCTTGCCGCCTTGGGATTCGATTTTGGCGTTCTCTTCGTCGACGTGAGTCTTGAGAATGATCGCGCCCTTCTCAAACGAGCTATCACCCGGGTCAGTGATCTTGAGGCACTTCTCCAGTTCACCGTTCACGCGGCGGAGGTCAAAGCGGTCGAGGACAACGCCTTCAAGCAAGTTGGTATCGCCGGGCTTTTCAACCCGAACCTTACGCAACATTCTTGCGACAATGACTTCAATGTGCTTGTCGTTGATTTCCACACGTTGGCTGCGATAAACCTGCTGAACTTCCTGCAGCAAGTAACGCTGAACCTCTTCTTCGCCGGAGACATCGAGGATGTCGTGCGGTACGAGCGGCCCGTCAACCAACTGTTGGCCAGCGGTCACGTAATCACCAGAGTGAACACGGAATCGCTTGCCTGGCGGCACGAGATGTTCCTTCTCGATACCGGCTTCGTTGCGAACGATGATTGTACGCTTGTTCCGCTTCTTCTCGTTCTTGATTTCAACCACGCCGTCGATCTCCGACAACACGGCTGGATCTTTCGGCTTGCGAGCTTCGAAGATTTCGGTAACGCGAGGCAAACCACCCGTGATGTCCGAAACACCGCCAGCCTCGCGAGGCGTTTCTGCCACCGCAGCACCAGCCGAAATCATATCGCCTGCCTGAACGATGATGTGGGCCCGTTCTGGCAAGTAGTAGACGTCCAGCGTCTTGCCCGACTCGTCTTCAACCACGATTTGCGGATGGAGGTCACCC
>JBJTQD010000464.1:0-8347 GCA_046075445.1 Planctomycetota bacterium | reverse complement strand
GTTCGTTGTTAGTTGTTAGTTGTTGCTTCTCCCCCCGTGCCTCGGTGCCTCCGTGAGAGAACTTCTTGCTGTCCCAAGAGATAAGTTATCGCGCGGGATGCGATGGCCGAGCGAGCGGCCATTGATTGGTGCTCAATTGCTTTGAGGTCACCGAGTTGTTTAGAGCCCGAGGACTGGGGTGTTGCCCCACTGGCAGGCGAGCATGATGCAGTTGATACCGGAGCCGATGCCGAGGAGGGCGACTCGGTTGCCGGGTTGGAGCTGGCCTTCGGCGGCGGCGTGAGCCGCGCTGATCGGGAGGGCGGCTGAGCCGGTGTTGCCGAGCCAGGGGAAGGTGACGGAGTCGCGCTCGACGGGCAAGCCGAGTGAATCGAGCATCAGTTTGCGATGCGCTACGCCGACTTGATGACAAACCGTGCGATCGATCGCTTCGCGCGTCCAGCCGGTTTCTTGGAGGAAGTCGCCGAAGGTATCGACTCCGGTCTGTACGCCTTGGGTGAGTAGCTCGGTTGAGTCGGTCGCCATCAGCGGCTGGAAATCGGCTCCAGCGAGGTCGTGTTCGCTTTGACAGAGCGCGTGCCAGCGTGTGTTGGCCCGAACTACGCCGGCGAGGAGCTGGGTCTGACTGCGGCTGATTCGGCGATGGACCAAGAGAGCGGCGCAGCTGGCTGAGCCGATCGTCAACGAAGCGAAGGAGTCTTTAATTGATTTGCGGGTCAACGATTCGTCCCGATTCAGTGCGCCGATCGTTGTTTCGACCAGACCGCGGCCGAGTTCCGAGCCGACGACGAGGGCAGCTTCGATCATGCCGCTTTCGATCAAAACAGCCGCATTGAGCATGCCGTTGAGAATACCGAGGCAAGCGTTCGAGAGGTCGTAGATCATGCACTGTGGCGGGAGTCCGACAGCGTGGTGGACGCCGCAGGCGGTGGCTGGCTCGAGGAAATCGCGGCAGACGGAACCATGCACGAGGAGTCCGACTTTTTCAGGTGCCAGGCCCGCAGCCTGAAGCGCGCGTTGGCAACTGGAGATGCTTGGTTCGCTGGGACGAACCGACTTTGGCCAAAAGCGTCGTTCGCGGATGCCGGTCATCAATTCCAAGCGGCCAACGGGGAGTTTCAGGCGGTCGTAGAGGGGCTGTAATCGCTGCTCGATCTGCTCCGAGGTCCAGATTTCCTTGGGCAGGGTGCAGCCGAACGACTCGAGGCAGACGTTTTGAAATTTCATGCGAGGTGGGCTCTGGAAGTAAAAAAGCTCTATTTTCGCTGCGTTTTCGCGGGTTTTCAGCTCGCGACAGGCTTCGGCAAATCCGTTCAGTTCAGGCAAACTCGCGCGGTGGCTGAGCTCTCACCCCGAAAAGTGCTATCACTGCTTGCACAATATCTGGGGGCCGATGCGGTCACCCCCAAAAAATGTGCGATCTGATTTGCCAACTCAGCCCCAGCCGGTGATATTCGCACGCACTCGAACGACGCGGTTTGTCGTTCATGCGAAATCAATTGTCTGATATGGAGATGGACCGACGATCGCTTAAGGGAAGAGCATTTCGTCGGAGCGAGACAATTCGGCAGCTGGAGTCACACTGATGTGAGCCCCCAGTTGTCAGAGGGGGTGGGGAGTGACAGCTCCTTTGCCTCCGAACAGAACTGGCTTGCTCTCAGCACAAAAACGCCTTCGCTCAATCGGCCAACGGCCCAATTGACGTGTCCAGTCTAACGCAGCCTGACTGCAGAGTGAAGCGTAAAGGAGTTATGGAATGCTGAGCAAGCCACTGATTGGAATCAATGCTGACTACCGAAGTGCCAAGGGAAACCAACCGGCTCTTTCGGTGCTGACCGCCGGTTACTACGACAGCGTGTTGCGGGCGGGAGGGATTCCAGTGATTGTCCCCCCGATGGACAACGAAGACGACATTTCTGCAGTTCTGGACCGCTTGGACGGTTTCCTGTTGGTTGGCGGAGCCGACCTCGACCCACGCCGCGACGGCTACATGTTGCACCCCGCCGTCAATCCGATGGAACCTCGCCGCGAGTTGTTTGACCGGATGCTGGCCAAGCTGATTTGTGCCCGCAAGATGCCGGTTTTCGGCATCGGTGTCGGTATGCAGTTGATCAACATTACGCTCGGCGGCAACCTCTACTTGCACATTCCGGATGACATCCCGAATGCACTGCCTCACAAGGATCCCCAAGACCCGAATCATCGGCATGGTTTGCTGATTGCTCGTGGTTCGATTATCGAACGCGTTTACGGCGATGGTGAAATTCGCGTCAGCAGCCGTCACCACATGGCGATCGACGAGTTGGCTCCTGGATTCCGGATTACCGCCAAGTGCGCGGACGGCGTGATTGAAGCAATCGAGAGTTCTCAATCGGATTGGGTTGCGATTGGCACCCAGTTCCACCCTGAATGCCCCGCTGCATCAGCGCTCGACCTGCGAATCTTCGAAGAGTTCCTCGATGCGATTCGCGAGCAGGCTCCGGTTCAATTGCGAATGGTTGCTTAAGCGGCTACTCGCACTTCAGGCTGAGCGTCAAGTCATTGAACTGTGACCTCGGCATTGAAGTCGATTTGATTCACGCTCGAAAGTTGTCGCCGTGTAAACAGGGCACGGCGGCAACTTTTTCTTTACTCCCTCGCAGCGAGTTTCGGGTGCTCTTTCCCTTTCGCAATGCGACCCCGCGCCGCCCGATCGTCGGAGACAAGCTCGATCGGTACGCGTTGCTCAATTCGGCGAGGCTCTTCGCTGGCTTGCAGCTGAATCGGGACTTCACACGCCTTTCGGCCGCCTTGATCGTGACGGACGGTCGCGGCAAGTATCTGCGAGTGCAGCACTTAGAGGTTCAGAGCAGCGAGGTCCCAGCCTCACTCGCTCAGGGCCTGCAAGAGCAAGCTCGGTCTCCGAACGGAAATTGGCCGCCATTGCTTTCCGACTTGGCTGAGTTTCAGGCAGCGGAGTTTGATCGGCTGAAGCGCGTGGCCGGGAAGTTCGTTGACCGGATTCTTTGCTTGGCGGTGGGTGACCCCGGGTTATGGCTACAGGATTTTGATGGCCGGAGGACTTATCTGTCGGCCTGCGACCCTTGCAAACTGAGCGAGCTGACTGGAGTCAGCGTAGTCGATGGCTTTCCGGCTCGGGATTTGGCGGCTGGAGGCAATGGGAGCGATCTTGCGGGCCTACCGCTTTGGCTTTGGCTGGCCGATCGCCCTCAGAAAGCGGCTCGGCAGTCGACGGGGCTGATCCTGCTGGACGCCAATGAGATTACAGCTTGGTTTCTGCCGGGCAGTGATGGTTTGGATGAAGTGCTGCCCGACATCGAGCGAATGCGGTTGGAAAACGGGCGGCTCTCGGGCGAGCACCTCGCAACGGCGATCTCCGCTTTTTTTCAAAGGCCCCGAAAAGAGAGTTTGCCGCTGAGTCAGCTTTTCTTTGCTGTTAATGAAGGCGGGTCCCCGACGCCGGCGGTGGCGATTGCCAGTCAGTTGGGGCTTGAGGCCGAACTGCTTCCGCTGCTGCCCGAGCAATTCAGTCGGCCAGAGATTGCATCGGCAGTCGCGACGACCATTTTGGGCGGACTGTTTGTCGATCAGATGCCGGGAAATGTTCCGGCGCTGAGCGGAGCGGGAATCCAGAGAATCCTCGGACGGATCACGCCGGGGAGTCCGGCGTCTTGGCGGAATCTGTTGATCAATATGACGGACAGTCAGGCGCCGACGATGAAATTGCGTGATGCGGTCTGACGTGGGACTACTGGGACAGTTGGGACTACTGGGACTTTTGGGATCAGGAGCCGAGTAGCGAGCGGATGGGAGCGGTTGGATTTTTTAATTCGAACACCACTCGCAATTTCTTGACTCCATTCCCTTTTTACCTGCGTCCCTTCTTCCCTGCGTCCTCTGTGTCTCTGTGTTTCATGCTGCCCCTCTCTTCCGGCCGGAAACGTGAGTTAGTTTCGCTTGAGGTTTTCCGGGCGGAAGGCGCCTTGCCAGACGACTTCGAGGGCGCCTTGCTGGACGTTTCCTTGAGCCATGACCGTGCGGTCGTAGGCGAGGCTGTAGGCGATGGCGCGGCCGGTGGTTCCTTCCACCACGTAGCAGACGCAGCTGGCGGGGCGAAGATTTCCTGTTCGACCACCCAGTCCGAAGGCGTTGTATCCGGTGACCATCACGAAATCGAGATCGCCGAGGTTATCGAGTTTCATTTGGTTTGCAACGTTGGCGATGTAGACGCCGCCGGTCAGCGCGTTGCGTGGGTTGATGATTAAGCAGGAGAGGATTCCCGTTTGATGGTCGAGGACGAAGAGGCACTCGGTGTTTTCATCGAGTCGTCCGGTCGCGGTGGAGACCGACTTGCCGCCCGAGGCAGAGTCCGCATGCAGGACGCTGGAGAGTTGGCTCATCACCTGTTGGTCAGAATTTTGTCTGAGCCCGAACCAATAACCGCCGACCGAGCCGAGCAGGACGACGAGTGCAGCCGAGGCGACAAAAAAGGCGGTACGAAAACAAAAGTTTTTCATGTGCTGTTCCTTCCAACTCAATTAGTCACGGACTGCTTGGCAATTATCTCCCCGGCCTGAGATAATTATCCGTTTCCGGAATGGATTTACAACGCGTCTTTGAATTCACCCCACGAACTTGTGTGGCCTGTGGCAATCTCCACGACGGGAGGTTAGTTTGAACGGCTGACTCAGCAATTGCTGGAAATTCTGCGATTCCGTTGCGAAAGGTAGATGAAGGTATGACTAAAGGCTATGTGTCCCGTCGCATCATCAATCAGTTTTTTGTGCTTGGTTTGGCGGTCGTTGGACAGACCTTGCTGCTGAGCAGTTGGGGGCAAGCTCAAGAGAAGCCGCGTGGCGAAAAAATTCGGGTCTTGATTGTCGATGGCCAAAACAACCATTCCGTCTGGCCGAAGACGACGGAGATGATGCGAAAGTATTTAATCGACAGCGGAATGTTTACCGTCGATTTGGCTCGAACGGCTCCTCAGGGCCCCGACCCGAACTTCAAACCCGATTTTTCCAAGTACCAGTTGGTGGTGTCCAATTACAACGGAGACGCTTGGCCGGAAGAGACCCAGAAGGCGTTCGAGAAGTTCATTTCGAATGGCGGGGGATTAGTTGTCGTCCATGCAGCTGACAATGCGTTCCCCGAGTGGGAAGCTTGGAACAAGATGATCGGGCTGGGTGGTTGGGGTGGTCGCGATGCCCGATCAGGACCGTATGTTTACTTCGACCAAGCGAGCAAGCTGGTCCAAGATACCGGTGATGGAAACGGTGGCAGCCATGGGGCTCAACACGATTTCATTGTCGAGACCCGCGACAGTGAGCATCCGATCATGCAAGGCGTTCCAGCCAAGTGGTTGCACGTTCAGGATGAGCTTTACGACCGGCTGCGGGGCCCGGCTTTAAGAATGAACGTTTTGGCGTCTGCCTATGCGGCTAAAGACAAAGGCGGCTCTGGCCGGCATGAACCGATGTTGATGGTTGTCGATTACGGCGAGGGACGAATCTTCCACACGACGCTGGGACATGGAGATTACTCGCAGGAGTGCGTTGGTTTTATTGCTTTGTTTCTCCGCGGAGCCGAATGGGCAGCGACGGGCGAGGTGACGCAGAAATTGCCGAGCGATTTCCCGACAGAAGAAGCGACTTCGAAGCGGAAGTTTGAGGCTGACGGGAAGTAGAGCTCGTATTCTCGCTTCGGTAAACGGTGGCGTAATTCCTCGTAGGGTGGGACAAGGTCGCGGGAGCACCACGTTAATCTGTCATTCAATCTCAAACGTTCCAGCGCGAGTAATCCCCCGCGACCGCAGGCCCCACCAATACGCTAGAAAGATCTCCCGTTAATCGCTCCCGGGCCGGTAATGAGCAACGGTGGTGGGCCGGCGCAGGGCGGGGTCTACTTGTTTTCCCGATCCAACTTACTGCATGCCTACGATTTGGCTTGACGCTTTGCAGTCATTCCCCGCCCAGCTTGTCCCACCCTACAAGAAATGAAATTTTACAGGCGGCTGGACCAGTCGCGCCGAACGCACGACCTTTGCCTAGACGCCTACGCCTTGAAGGACGAGTTCGCGGAAGCGGTCGAAGAGATACTGGCTGTCGTGTGGGCCGGCCGATGCTTCGGGGTGGTACTGGACGCTGAAGGCTGGCAGATCGCGATGTCGGAAACCAGCGATTGTGTCGTCGTTCAAGTTGCGATGAGTGACGATTAGCTCAGCCGGCAGGTCTTTATCGCTGACTGAGAAGCCGTGGTTCTGGGAGGTGATTTCGACCTTGTTGGTTTCCAGGTTGAGCACAGGCTGGTTGGCACCGCGGTGACCGAACTTGAGCTTAAACGTGTTGGCTCCACAAGCGAGGCCGAGGAGTTGGTGTCCGAGGCAGATGCCGAAGATGGGCAATTTGCCTAGGAGTTGGCGAATCGTCTCGATCGCGTAGCTTAGCGGTTCCGGGTCGCCCGGGCCGTTGGAGAGGAACAGGCCGTCCGGATTGAGAGCCAGCACATCGGCCGCAGACGAGGTCCCGGGGAGAACACTGACGCGAAAACCTTGGCTGGCCAAATGGCGAGCGATGTTCCACTTCATTCCGAAATCGAGGGCCACGACGTGCGGCGCGTCAGTTGCTGCGTCAGTTCCTTGCCGGTGGCCGGTGTAGTCCCAAAGAGAATGTAGACGCGAATCCCAAGCTCCGGCTGTGGTTGGGATTACCTCGCGGACCAAGTCGCGGCCAACCAGCGAGGGGCTCTTTCGAGCTCGCTCGACAAGTTGCTGTTCGTCAAGAATTTGGCTGGAGATGACGCCGCGGAGGGCACCTTGCGTTCGAATTTTTCGAACGAGAGCGCGGGTGTCGATATCGCTGATTCCGACGATGCCGTGTCGGCGGAGGAACTCACCCAGCAAACCAACCGAGCGATAATTGCTCGCAACCGGGCTGGCGTTTCGCACAACAAAGCCGGCGAGTGCGGGGCAGTCGCGTTCCAAGTCTTCTTCGTTGAAACCGTAATTTCCGATTTCAGGATAGGTCATCGTGATGATTTGACCGCAGTAGCTGGGGTCAGTGATGATCTCTTGATAGCCGGTCATCGAAGTATTGAAAACCACTTCGCCCGACGTGGTGCCGACCGCGCCGAAGGCGAGTCCGGTGTAAACAGTGCCATCTTCGAGAGCAAGCTTGGCAGTCTGGGTGGCTTTTGATTCACATTGCATGGCGAATTGTTCCAAAAAGTTATTCAGCGACTTGTTCAGTTTGGCCCACAGCGACTTCGCATTGAAGCGATGTTGACGATTGCTCGCGATGGAGTTTGCCGGTTATAGGTCCTTTGTAGGCAACGATTTGCGTCTAAAGAGATTCTAGAAACCCGTCCGATACCGTGTAGTGGCTGTGGGTCTCCGAGAAGTGAGAGCAATGCTTTCACGGATCGGACAGCCAAACTTAGAAGGGTTCCAGTAGCGGCGAGCTGGAACCCTTCGTTTTTTTATGCGCCGATGACATCTGGGTAAAGTGGCGAACCACTTCTGAGGCCCAAAAAAGTCATCTGCTCGCCCCGACGTCCCGAGATTCCCCAAATCTTGCGGTTGTGGGGATTGCCGATTGGCCGTGGTAGCACACGTGTTCAGTGCCTGAATCGGGCGACTCTCGCCCGGTCCGCGACGGCCATATTGTGCCGAAAAACGGCTGGAAAAAAAGCGGGGGCGCTTCGCGCCCGGCTGTCTGCAACAAAGCCTCTTGCGAATCTTCGAGGCTCTTCAACCGCACGCTTTTTCTGGTTAAGCCAAGCTTCTTGCTCGGTGCAATCGTTTCAATCGATACAGATTACCCGGGTTTGCTTGGACTGCCTGATTCGGATTTCCTCCGTGTCCCCCGCGAATTAGCGGGAGCTAGGCTTCCGAAGCGCCGGGGTTAGGTCTTGCGGCTTGAATCAACTGCCAAACCGGGAGTTGGTCCCGTCACAGACCGGACTTAATTCAGGCAAACCAAAGCTTCGACAGCCCTGTTTTCCAGCGGTGGGCTGAACGAATTCCCACGAATTCAAGTGGCTTTCACGCTCAGACCTTGGGTTATTTGGTGAAATTCACGATGCTTTAACCAAGCAAACGCGAGTTTCGCTGAATACCCCGATAACTGCATCCAATTACTTCGAAACCGAAGAGGGAATAAAAGATGTCGATGGTACCAACATCCCCAGGTTCAGCGCGGCGGGGCTTTCGCTTGCCTTTGCTTCAAATGGGAGCGGCGGGATTGCTGTTTCTCTTGTTCGCGTTCGCGATTGCGACCTATGTCGCGTACGGTTTTTTCTGTATCAACGTCCCGGCGAAACACATCGCCGTGATGACCAAGAAGACGGG
>JBJTQD010000463.1:0-2486 GCA_046075445.1 Planctomycetota bacterium | reverse complement strand
AACACAGCGGGCAGGCTTCGAGCCACTTCATCGAAGCCCGATTTGGTGAGCGTGTCCGACTCGATCCCGACCTCGCCGCAGCGTAACTTTTGAATGCACTTGCAAGTTAACGCCAAGGTCGTTGTTTGAGCATCCCGGATTTCGCACTCCAAGCCCGGGCACTCTTCGCGGAGCTGAGTCTCAAATCGCGAATCGCTGATCAGAATTACTTTTTTCGGAGTCACCAGCAAGTAGGAAGAGTCGCCTCCAAACCCGGTAAGGTATGTGACGTTCACCACATTGGTGACCAGTAATGACTCAAGCCCTTGTTGCTTGAGCGAGCGTCGGAGGGAATCAATCCGCGTCGAAAAAGGTTTTCTCAGCATTTTCGGTTCCAATCAGGTTGCGAAGTCGAGAGAATCGCCCCGTTTCCGCGAGCCGCAGGATATCGGCTCGACCTCTTGGGCTAGGATACCGGAGGCCGCTGTATCGCGTCAGTCCCCGGTCCGTGCGTTGCGAAATACTTTGCCAGTTTGAACTGGTCTCGGCCTTCGCAGAGCCTCGGCACGTGCCGCCCTCGTATCCAAATCGTATTGCAGGAGGCTGGCCCGAGCAATTTTAGCTACGGCTCGGCGCTGGTTAGCTCTTCAGGTTTATCGTTTTCTCGACAGTGCCAGTAATCTGATTTTGGTTGTCGACCGAGATTACCGAGACCCGGTGTTTGTGTTCCACCTTGGGGTCAATCTGCACGTAGCTACAGACAATGATGATGTCATTCGGTTGGCAAAGCCTCGCAGCCGCCCCGTTGATGCAGACCTCTCCAGAGCCCTTTTCGACCGGAATGACGTACGTCTGCCACCGTTCCCCGTTGGTCACGTTGTAGATGTCGACCTTCTCAAATGGGAGAAAATCGGCTGCTTCCACCAAGGTCTCGTCGAGGGAAATGCTCCCCTCGTAATCGAGGTCGGAGCGAGTGATGCGAGCACGATGGATTTTGGATTTGAGAAGCGTACGCAGCATAGGAAAGTCAGGGTTTTCCGCAGGTGTTGGCATGGACGAACATGAAGCGCTGTATTGTGCCGGATTACCCTGAGCAGGGCAATCGGCGATCAAGGGGCTCACTCAACGAAACTGCCAGCCGAGGGACAATCCAGCGACTGGCAATTGTTGGAGTCTCAAGTTTTTCAATGTATGCCAACAAACCCGCCGGCAAATGACTCGCCCCAAGGCGAATTGACTTAGACGGTTAGTTTGGCGTCCGGGCGAAGAATTACGGCGCCAAGCGGAGGCAGGGTGAGTGCCAACGAGTAGGGACGTCCGTGGGTTGGAATTTCCTCCGCGACCAATTCCAAAGGATTGCCGACGTTGGAACCGCCGTAGTAAAGCGAGTCACTACAAAAGATCTCGCGATACTTACCGGCCAGTGGCACGCCGAATCGTACATTACGCCTTACGACAGGGGTAAAGTTCGCAGCAATCACCAAGGCCTCTCCGTTCTTGCCTTTTCGCAGATAAGACAACAAGGACTCGCCTGAGTTGCAGCAATCGATCCATTCAAACCCATCGCCATGAAAATCAAAATCGTACAGAGCTGAATTCTCTAGGTAAATTCGATTGAGATCCCCAATCAGCTTTTGGATCCCCCGGTGCGGTTCTCGCTCAAGCAACTCCCAGTGCAATCCTTGGTTGCAGTTCCATTCGGTCCATTGGCCGAATTCGCTGCCCATGAAAAGCAGTTTTTTGCCGGGATGCGTCCACATGTAAGTGTAAAGCAGTCGCAAGTTGGCGAACTTTTGCCAGACATCGCCCGGCATTTGGTCGATCAACGCCCCCTTGCCGTGCACAACCTCATCGTGAGAGAGCGGCAGTTGGAAGTTTTCCGAAAAAGCGTAGACGAGGCTGAAGGTCAACTCGTCGTGATGATACTTGCGATGCACCGGATCATTCCGCATGTAGCGCAGCGTATCGTTCATCCAGCCCATGTTCCATTTGATGCTGAAGCCGAGTCCCCCGGCATACGTTGGACGGGAGACTCCGCCCCAAGCCGTCGATTCTTCGGCGATCGTTAAGGTGCCTGGGAATTGCTCGTGCACCTGTTCATTGAATTCGCGGAGGAAGTCAATCGCCTCCAGATTCTCGCGTCCGCCATACTTATTCGGAACCCATTGCCCAGCCTTGCGGCTGTAATCGAGATAGAGCATCGAAGCGACAGCGTCGACCCGCAGCCCATCGATGTGGTACTTGTCCATCCAAAACAAGGCGTTGGCCACGAGGAAGTTGCGAACCTCGGTGCGACCATAATTGAAAATCAAAGTGTTCCAGTCCGGATGCTCGCCTTGGCGGGAATCGGCATGCTCGTAAAGGTGCGTGCCATCGAACCGCGCCAAGCCATGAGCGTCTTTCGGGAAGTGAGCCGGAACCCAGTCGAGGATCACGCCAATTCCGTTGCGGTGGCAATGAGCCACGAAGTACATGAAGTCTTGAGGAGTTCCGTAGCGACTGGTGAC
>JBJTQD010000462.1:0-6359 GCA_046075445.1 Planctomycetota bacterium | reverse complement strand
TCCCCCTCTTTCGCCCCCAATTCACACCGGCTTAACAAACCCCTCCCCCCTCACAAACGGCCCCAAAAGCGATGGTCCGCTTTTCCTATCCCCGAAAACTGCTCCCTAATTTGATTTTTCCCGGTAAACGCTCAAATAATCTGTTTGATCGACGGGTGACTACAATCCAAAATCAAGGATCCCCGGCCATTAGTAGCCTTCCGCGGAGATTCCACGGTTGGGCAACCGCGGCCGGGGTACGATCCCGTTCGCTGTCGGAAGCGAAATAAAGCGTCATCAGGGCGAGGCCAGACGGCCTTTCCGAAGGTGGCGCTGGCTTTCCCAAGGTGGCGCTGGACGCTGCCGTTTCCCCCCGTTCGACCGCAGTCCCAATCACGACATACTTTATTCCGGGCGGGTGTCGCGCTCCCGTCCGCAGGTTTCCCTGACGAGGATTACATGCCTACATTTCAATTTGAAGCTCTCGATCCGCAGGGCCAAGAAATCCGCGACGTGATCGAAGCCCAAACCCAGGACGAGGCTCAAGCCACGATCCGTTCGATGGGATACTTCGTCACGAAGATCTCTGCCCAGAAAGGGGAAAAGGGCGGGGTCAGACGTGGAAGCAAAAAGAAAAGCTTTGCCTTGGGCGGAGCTGGTGGCAAGAAGATGGTGACCTTCACCCGGCAGCTCTCGATTCTGCAAGACGCCGGTCTGCCGATTCTCCGCAGCCTCAAGATCCTCGAGGACCAAGCACCTCCCGGAGCGCTGAAGAACGCGCTGATTGATGTTTGCGATGAAATCGAAAGCGGAGCCAGCCTTTCGGAAGCGATGGCTAAGGTCCCCAAGGTTTTCGACCGCCTTTATGTCAACATGATCAAGGCAGGTGAAGCGGGCGGTTCGCTGGAATTGATTCTTCGCCGCTTGGCTGAATTCCGCGAACGGTCCCAGTCGCTCAAGTCCAAAGTCATTGGCGCGATGATTTACCCGATCATGGTTATCTTTGTCACGATCGCCATCCTGGTCGTGATCATGATTTTCATCATTCCGCAATTCACCAAGATGTTCAACGAATTCGGAATCGCCTTGCCGGCGATGACCCAGTTGCTGATTGCCATCTCCGAGCGCTGCGTCAAGCTCTGGTGGTTGTTCCCGCTGATTCCGGTCGCCTTGATGTTGTTTGTCGCCCTAGTCAACCGCTTCCGAGCTGGCCGGATGGGCTGGCACTTGTACCTGCTCAAACTGCCGGTTCTCGGCAAGCTGACGGAAAAAGCCAACTTGGCCCGCACGACGAGAACGCTCGGTGCGCTGATTGGCAGCGGTGTTCCGATCATCGAAGGGCTCACCATTACCCGCGAAACTTCGGGCAATGCAATGTATGAGAAGGTCTTCTCGAAGGTTACCGACTCGATTCGCGAAGGTGACACGATCGCCAATCCGCTGAAGAAGTACTCCACCCCCGGTTTCCATCCCGTGACGGCTTTCTTCTTCGCTGCGACGCTTTGCTTGCCGCCGTTGGCAGTGCTCTTCATCAAGGAGGACTTCTGGCAAGGCGTGCTTTACGCCTGCGCGGTGCTCAGCCTGATTTCGATGGCCTACTACTTCCTGAACTACAAGAAGCCGGTGGTCGAAGACCTGGTCGTCAACATGGTCGACGTCGGTGAAGAAACCGGCGAACTCGATGTGATGCTTTACAAGGTGGCGGATTACTACGACGAAGAAGTCCGCAACTTGACGGACGGCATGATGAAGCTGATCGAACCGGTGATGATCGTCATGCTCGGTGGCGTGGTGCTCTTCATTGTGGCGTCGCTCTTCTTGCCACTGATTTCGATCATCGGTGGTTTGACGGGCGGCAAGGCGAAGATGTAACGAGCCAAGCAACCCAAGTGGGCGAAGCGGGCAAGCGATAACCTGCCTGCCTCGTCTGAGCAATGAAAACAGGTTTTTCTCAAGCCGACCTGACCCGTCGGCTTGGGTAGTAAATGGAGCCAACTGGATGCGGGAGTCGAGTCTGCGAGTTAGTCGACTTGGGACTGCTTTCGGGCGGCGAGGAAGTCAGTGGCGAAGCTGATTTCCGGGGTCAACAACCGATGCTGGCACGACGTTTGCGTTGTTTGTCCAGTTGAGGAAGGCTGAAGTGCGATTGGCCGCTGAAAAGCGGGATTTACAAGGGAAACGAGAATCACGAGTAGAGCTCAATTTGAGACGGCTCGGGTGTTTTGAGACGAACGCGGCCGCGAAAAAGGCGGGCTGAGTCGACTCTAATCCTCGGGTAAGGAACTCTGCGGTCCAGTGGGAGATTGGGAAATCATGAGTCAGGCGATGATGAATCAGACGGCTTGCAATCAAACGACGCGCGATCAAACTACGCGAGATCAAACGACGCGTCATCCAAAGTCAATGACTGCAAGTCGCCTCGGCCGGCGGCTCAGCCGAACCGTTCGCGGCGGGTTTACTCTGGTCGAAATCCTGGTGGTGATCGTCATCATCGGGATTCTGGTCGGCATCATCGTCCCCGGCGTCATGTCGGCTTACCGCCGCAGCCAAGAGTTTGCCATCGAGAATGACATCAATCAGCTTGGAGCTTCACTCGAGGCATTTAAGTCAAAGTATGGCTTCTACCCGCCCGACTTCGCGTTAATCCGTGCGACTAACGGGATTGTCAACAAATCAAACCTACTGCTTCCCTACATCAACCGAATCGCCCCCAACCATGGCGAAGCCGCGGCAGCCGGCAGCGGTTGGCCTTCTGGCTATCGCCGAATTGATGTCTGGATGGAAGAAGTTGGTCAGCACCTTGGCCCTGACTCGGCTTTAGTCTTTTGGCTTTCGGGCTTAATTAAGAACAAGCAATTTCCGCTGACCTATGTCGATGTCGGCAACAAGGTTCATGGTCAGGTAGCTTACAACGGCGGCCCTGACGGAACGGTTGAACGGGAAATCTATTTCGACTTCAAGAACCAGAAATTGGTGTTGGACCCGACAACGGCTCCGGTCCCGAATGCGATCGCCCGCTTCACGCAAACAAACAGTCGACCTGAGTATTACGTCTACTTTGAGACCAAAAGCTTGGTAACGTTTCCGCCGTTGCCAGCCTGCATCGTCAATTCGATCACAGTGACCCCCTACGTTAATTCCAGCAATCAGCTCTTCAACAAGAACTCGTTCCAGGTCTTGGCACCGGGCATGGATGGCGTGTTTGCCGCGAGCGGCTCGACTTCGACCAGCATTTCAGGTGTCACCCCGCGCGAGCGGGACAACGTGACCAACTTCTCGGAAGGCCGGCTTGAGCGGTCGCTTAGCCAATAGTTCGACCGCTGTCCGCGAATTCCGTTTGCCCCTTTTGAGTCGACCATGAAAACCTTCCGCAACAACCACCGCGCTGCATTCACGCTGATCGAACTACTGATGGTGGTTTCGATCATCGCTGTGCTATCCAGCTTGGCGCTGGTCGTGATTCGGGATGCCCAGGATACAGCTCGGCATGCGCGGAGCACGTCGCAGGTTACTCAAATTCAGGCAGTCATTGCGGCCAAGATGGAGGAGTTTGAAACTCGTCAACTCCCCTTTCGGCCTAGCTTGATCACGAACAAGAACACGAATGCGCCGAGCAATTGGGCAGAGCGGCAGCAAATTCGGCAGCGAGTACTGCTCGATTGGATTCGATCAGAAATTCCATCGACCGTAGCTGACCTAAGTCTTCCCTGCCCTTATCCAAATGGTCTCCCGAACTACAGCTGGAGGGGTACCGACTACATCAATCTGTACCGCTACTCCTCGGGGGCTCGCAAAGTTGCAACCGAGATGACTGGTTACAGCGGGTCGGGCGATGCAAAGATCTTTGCGGCCAAATGCCTCTACGCGATTCTCCAGACGACTTGGCACAACGACAGCCGAGCGATCGACATTTGCAAACCGGGTGAGGTCCTGACAGACTCGCTCGATGGAAAGAAATACATTGTCGACGCCTTCGGTGAACCGCTCGTGCTATTTGTTTTCGTCGACTGGAACGGAAACGGAATCTTTGACCAAAACTTGCCAGCTGCCCCCGGCTCGATTCCGGAGGAACTGCAACGCAACCTTGATGGCTTTCAAATTAATGGAAGTCCGCAGCCCCTTCCTGACCTGAATCAAATTGCCGTTCAGGTCGCCTATCGACGGCAAAACGAACGGTAAGAAACCAATGACATTTATTCATTCGCGATTCGAATTACCAAGAGCGGCGCTCCGTCGAGGCTTGACCATCGTCGAGTTGTTGGTTGCGATCAGCATTCTTTCATTGCTGGCGGTAATTCTTGTTCCGCAAGTCCGAATGCTCAATCGAGAACGAGGCATTCGCGAGGCGGCTCGGGTCGTTGGTTCCATTTTTGTTGAAGCCAGCAACCGCGCCCGCGTCGACGGATATGCAGCGGTCGGGATTCGGCGGAACCCGAATTATGTACGCAAAGTCAACTCTTCGACTGGCGTTCACGACCTCTACTATGCCGGCTCGGCGCTCTACCTGTTAAAGCGATTGCCACCCTACACGGGCAACGACGAGAGCTCTTTTGCGCAGGTCCCAACGGGCTTAAATCCACCAGTCGGTGCTGTCATCGTTGACATTCCAATCCCCTTGGACAACAACCTTGCGGCTCAAATCCGAGCTGGTTGCAAGCTGCAACTAGGCAACGTGCGCACGCCACTAGAGGTACAGATCGTCCAAAATGTGAGTGGTGTGATGCGGCTGACGTGCATCTTGCCACCTCACCTACCTCAATTCCCTGAAGGGAAACCACTCAGCTTTCGGCTCGACCGTCCCCCTGTAAAAGTAACGAACAGCGAAGTCTTCATGCCACGAGGCTATTACATCAACTTGAACTATTCCGGCCCGACTTCGTCGCAAACGCCCGGCATTGCGGAATGGCCGGCGCGTGATTCCAGCGCCTTCACTTGGACCTATTTTTCTGAAGACCGTGGAGACAACACCGTTAACCTCTTGGATGCGATTGTCGTCTTTGGTCCCAATGGTGGCATTGATCGGATCTACTCCAACGGCGAAGCCAACGGCTGGAACCTGCCGAGCAGCGCTTTGAAATTTTGTATTTGCTCTGACGAGATCGGAAACTCGTTTGACCAAACTCCTGACAGCCTTCCCCGCAGCGTTGTCGCCAACGGCAGGGATGTTTTGAATCAGGAAGACGTGCTTTGGACCAGCATCAGCAACGTGGCGGGAACTGTTTCGGTTTCACCGATCACGCCAGTGAACTCGACGGTCTCGAATCCTGACGCCGCTCAGCCTATGCGAATTCTCGAGAGTCAGGCATTCCGAGCCGTCAGCCAAGCGGCCGGTCAATGACTCGCGACGCGGCAACTTACCTGACAACCAACACTACCGAGCAAACTCTCTTCAATATGCACCGCAATCAACTTCAATCGGCCGGCTTTTGCACCCGAGGCTCGGGACTGAGGGGCTCGCGCCGCGGCATTTCGGTAATCGAAGTCCTGACCTCGATTCTCGTCGCCGCGATTGGAGTCGCTGGAGTAATGGTGATCATTCCCTTTGCCGTGGGTCAAGCCGAACAGGGCTTCGATCAAGAAACCGCGACAACGTTCGGACGGAACTTCGCGGATGAATTTGAGATTCGCGGGTTTGACCGGGCCGCGCGTTGGCTGCCATCCTTGCCGCTAACCGACCTGGGAAATGGAATTGTTGTCGACCCGATTGGAACTACGGCAAACACGCCGACGACTTTGTTTCCCTACATGAGCCCGGCGGATCAACTACCCGCTCTATCGATTCCTCGAGTAAACCTCAAGAACGAACAAGATGTTGCTTTTAGCGCCGCCCTCGGACGAACGCTCTTCTCGTGGCGGAATGACTTGGTTTTTGGCCAGCCCGATGCGGTCAACACCGCGGCGGCTTATCCTTCACCAGACTTGGCACCGCCTGAGATGTTTTACGACTTCTCCGGCAGTACGGCTGTCCGCCGGCAGTTTGAAGGGGAAATGAGTTGCGTCGTGTTCTGTGTGCCCGACCGGTTGATTCCTGACAGTCTCGGCAACCCCTTTGTGCCGGCTTGGCGCAGCCACATCGTGGTTTACCGCCGTCGCCCACTGCCGACTCCAAGTGCTCCATTCCCTTTTGACCGAGCTTACACCGTCACACCAATTTCGTCGACACCTCCACAACGCATATTGGTTAGCGGTGGGGAAGTGGTGGTGACCGCGACGACTGCGACTCCAACTTCTCAGCACTCGGCCATTCGCCGCGGCGACTGGATGTTACTAACCAACTATCTGTCGACAACGGGAGCAGTCAGGCAATTGAACTTTTACCGAGTGCTCGATGCCACCGAATCTACTCCCGGCATTTGGCAGGTAACCTTACAAGGTCCAGA
>JBJTQD010000461.1:0-3289 GCA_046075445.1 Planctomycetota bacterium | reverse complement strand
TGGTTTGCTGTTCGACCGCTGCCTTTGCCCAGCTAGATGGTGGCGGCGGTGGCGGTGGTGCTGGTGGCGGTGGCGGTGGTGCTGGTGGCGGTGGCGGTGGTGCTGGTGGCGGTGGCAACGCCGCGAACGGCGGTGGTGTCATCATCGACGCCAATGGCGTGCTCCGCTCGAGTCTCCAGGTGGAACGCAACGGTATGCTCGAACGCCAAAGCCTCAATGCGGCCAAGGCCAGCTTGAGCAAGGACGTCCAAGAGCCGAGCAAGCTCCGAAAGATTTCGCTCAAGCGATTGGAAGCTGAAGTTCAAAAGCTGAAGGAAAACGGCGAGGAAATTCCAGCTGAGATGCAGTGCTTGGCCGGTCTGACCAAAGTCACCCACGTTTTCTACTATCCAGATACTCAAGACATCGTCCTCGCAGGTCCAGCTGAGGGCTTTTATGTGAACACTCAAAACCGCGTAGTCGGTATGCAGTCGGGCGAAGCGACATTGATGCTCGAAGACTTGGTTGTTGCGTTGCGAGCTTATGCTCCCGGCAACTCGCCAACTGGCGTTATCGCTTGCTCGATTGACCCGACTCAGGAAGGCCTGATTCGTTTCAACCAGACCTACGCCGAAATTGCCAAGTCGTTCAACCCCGGACAGGCAAACGCAGCACAACTTGCAGCGGTTGCCAACCGCTTCCGTGAAGCTTTGGGTATGCAAGTGGTTTCGGTTGAAGGCGTTTCGCCGAAGAGCCACTTTGCTCGCGTGCTTGTTGAAGCCGACTATCACATGAAGCTGATTGGTTTGGGGCTCGAGCAAACCCCGACCAAAATCATCAGCTACACCGATAAGATGACCCCTGCCTCGGCGAAGAATTCTTCGCTCCGCTGGTGGTTCAAGCCATCCTACGAGTGCGTCCGCGTGACGCCCGACCAAAATGCGATGCAGTTGGTTGATGGCGGAGTCAAACTGGTTGGTGAAGACGAGAAGGTCGACGCCGCCGGTGGCCGCAAGGGAACTGGCCAAATGAACGCCGCGAGCAAGGCTTTCTGCAACTCGTTCACCAACAACTACGAACAGTTGGCTCGCAAGGTTCCGCTGTTCGGGCAACTCCGCAATGTCATCGATTTGTCGATTGCCTCATGCTTTATTCAGCAAGCCGACCTCTTCGAGAAGTCCGGCTGGAAGATGGAATTCTTTGGTGACGAGTCGAAGTTCCCGATCGAAAGCGCAGCTGCCCCGGCCTATGTTGAGCCAGTTGTCAGCACGGTCATGAAGGGTGGCTACTTTATGGCGCCCGTCGGTGGTGGTGTTAACATCCAGCCACGCGTTGCCTTCCGTTCGGAAAATCTTCGCAGCGATGAAGACGGCTCGATCGCCTCGGCTCGACAAAGCGCCCAGAAGGCTGAAGTCGGCTCAGGCCAATGGTGGTGGGACTAGTTCCGCGAAAGGTTTTCGCAAAGTCTCAGCCTAATCAAAATCTTAAAAGGCGGTCGAAGGTTTTCGGCCGCCTTTTTTGTTGCCAGAAATAGAAAATTTCGTATTCGCTTTTCCCCGCGAACAGGCAAGTTTGAGTCGCTCAGGATGTTAAGGATTCCGATTTCCTCGGACTATGAAGGGGCCTTTTTGTTATGATTCACTAGCTACCGAGGACGACTCGGACTATCTTTTTAGCCGCACACAACTCGCCCCGATTGCATGACTGGTCTCCCCGAAAATTCTGAAACCGGTCCACGCCTGGTCCCCTTTCCCAGCTTTGGCTACCACGAGCCGGATGGCTGGTGGCGATTGAACGTCGCTGGAATTGTTCGGCAGCCATTTGCTCCGACCTTGAGAAAGCGAATGCTGATTGGAATGCTGGGCAACGTGATGCAAGCCAGCGAGCAAGACCGGGCCAGCGAGCGTTTTCGAAAGCGGGTCACTTCGTTCGTCATGGATGGAGCTGCTGGACTAAATGTCCAATGCTCTCTGGGAGAACAAATTTTCGCCCTCAAGAAACGAACCCGCCGCAATGGACACTACTTCGGCTGGGTGGCGATTCCTGATAAGCAGATCGAGCAGTTGGCATCGTCCGTTGCCGGCCAACTCCCGCAGCTCTCGCTTGGGGTCTCTGTTGAGTCCCAGCTCAATGGCGAGTCGACCATTCAATTGATCCCGCGACGCGGAGTATCGGTCGTTTCGGATATCGACGACACCATCAAAGAATCTTCGATTCGCGACCGCCGGGAACTCTTGGCGAATACGTTTCTCCGCGACTTTCGCGCCGTTCCGGGGATGTCAGCCGTTTATCGAGCTTGGCAGCAGTTGGGGATACCTGTGCACTATGTCTCGTCGAGCCCGTGGCAGCTGCTTCCATGGATCGACGAAATGTTGCAGGTCCAGCAGTTTCCAGGTGGGTCACTGCATTTGCGGAATTTCCGCTTGCGGACCCATATGCTGCAAAAGCTGATTCGCTTTCGCCGCAGCGGCAAAGGTGCTGCGATTCGAATGCTGATGAGCAAATTTCCCGAGCGACGGTTTATTTTCGTCGGTGACTCTGGCGAGAAAGACCTCGAGATCTATCGCAAATTGGCCGGCAAATTCCCGGACCAAGTGCTTGGAATTCTGATTCGGAATTTGGCCGATCACCCGCTCGATCCAGAACGTTTGGAGCGCAGTCGGGCGGGACTGAATGGTGTTTCGATCAGCTGTTTCGAATCGGCTGAGGAATTGCAGATGCAGGTGGCGCCGTTGCTGGCTGGGGAGTTGGCCCTAGTCCGGTGACGCGTTGGATCCAGTCCCCTGCCCTATCTAACCCCAGTGCCCTAACTCGTCATTCGAGCGAGTCGATCCATCTTATTCAGGCATTGGCATTCAGAGGTGGACTCGCTTTAGTCGCCCTCTTCTTCATCCTCCTCAGATTCGGGCTGTCTTTCACCCAATTGTCGATTGAGTAACAACAGGCCCGAAGGATCATCGCCCACGATTCGAAAGTGCGCGAGGATCTGCTCGATGCTGTCCTCTTCTTCGACCTGTTCATCGAGAAACCACTTCAGGTGGCTGACCGTGGCGTAGTCGCGAACTTCGGTGGCAATCGCGTAAAGTTCATGGATTGCCGCCGTGTTGGCCTTTTCCATCTCCAAAGCTTGCTGAAATACGGAGATCGGTGAGCCCTGTCTCACTTTCGGTGCTTCCAGGCCCGACAAGTGGACTTGGCCACCGCGCCGATGGACGTAGCGGAACAACCGCATCGCATGCTGCATCTCTTCGCCATGTTGCATTTCCATCCAGTGAGCGAATCCATCCATTCCCTCGTCCTGGAAATGGGC
>JBJTQD010000460.1:0-7684 GCA_046075445.1 Planctomycetota bacterium | reverse complement strand
CCGCAAGGCAATCTTGGGCGACATTGCTGCTCTGACCGGCGCCAATCCAATTTTCAAGGACCGCGGCATCGACTTGGAAAGCGTCCAGTTGACCGACTTGGGTCGAGTGAAGAAGCTGCGAGTCACCTCCGAGGAAACCGTGATGGTGGGCGGAGCGGGGAAGAAGGAAGCAATTGAAGCTCGCGTTGCTCAAATTCGTCGTGAGATCGAAACGGTCGACAGCGACTACGATCGCGAGAAGTTGCAGGAACGGCTAGCCAAGCTGGCTGGCGGCGTTGCTCAAATCAATGTCGGTGCTGCAACCGAAACCGAAATGAAGGAACGCAAGGATCTGCTGGATGACGCCAAGAGCGCCACGGCAGCCGCTCTGGCTGAAGGGATTGTCCCCGGTGGCGGTGTGGCTTTGATTCGCGCCGAAAAAGCTCTCGATGCTCTCAAGGGTCTTTCGGACGACGAGCAAGCTGGCGTTCGGATTATTCGCAAGGTGCTGGAATATCCGCTGCGAAGTATCGCTGAGAATGCAGGTTTCGAGGGCTCTGTTGTGGTCAATCGCGTCCGACAACTGAAGAGCAAGAGCGAAGGCTTCAATGCTGATTCTGGTGAGTACTGCGACCTCGTTGCTGAGGGCGTTATCGACCCAGCCAAGGTTGTGAAGACCGCGTTGCAAAACGCAGCCAGCGTTGCCAGCCTGTTGCTGACCACTGAGTCGCTGATCACGGAGATTCCGAAGAAGGAAGAAGCCGGCGGTGGCGACCATCATCACGACCATGGCATGGGTGGTGATATGGGCATGGGCGGCATGGGTGGCATGGGAGGAATGGGTATGGGTGGCATGGGAATGATGTAGTTTCCAGCCGTATTTCACTCTCCTGACCGAGCAATTCAAGCAAAGCAAATCAACCAAATCAAATCATCAAACAAGGAATACAAGTTATGGCAAAGATCAAGATTCGTCCGTTGGATGACCGCGTCGTAGTTGAGCCGATGGCCGCTGAAGAAGTGACCGCTGGTGGAATCGTTCTGCCGGACAACGCCAAGGAAAAGCCACAGCGCGGAACCGTTGTTGCGGTTGGCCCGGGCAAGTTGTTGGACAACGGCACCCGCGGAAGCCTCTCCGTTGCGGTTGGCGACGAAGTGATTTTCGGTAAGTACGGCGGAACCGAAATCGAAATCGATGGCGAAGAAGTCAAGATCCTTCGCGAGTCGGACATCCTGGCCAAGGTTGTCTAGTGTTTTTGCTTGACAATATTTTTGTCCAACACCGGCGGTTGGCGATTGCCCTGCCGGAAGTTGGCAAGCTGATTTGGCAGCAGTAGTGCACATTTATCAAGTAGCAGACAAAGGAATACAATCGTGGCCAAACAATTAATGTTCGAAGATCATGCCCGCAGTCGCATGCTCGCGGGCATCGACAAACTGGCGGACGCAGTGGCGATCACCATGGGTCCGACTGGTCGAAACGTGATCATTTCCAAGTCCTTCGGCGGACCGACCGTTACCAAAGACGGTGTGACGGTTGCCAAGGAAATCGAACTGGAAGACAAGTTCGAAAACATGGGCGCAAAGCTGGTCGTGGAAGTAGCTCAAAAGACTTCCGACTTGGCTGGTGACGGTACGACGACTGCAACCGTTCTGGCTCGTGCGATTTTCAAAGAGGGCATTCGAAACATCGTCGCCGGGAGCAACCCGATGGCGGTTCGACGGGGCATCGAAAAGGCGGTTGCCGCCGCTGAGGCTCGTCTGACCGAAATGTCGAAAAAGGTAAGTCGCAAGGAAGAAGTCGCTTCCGTTGGCGCCATCAGCGCTAACAATGACATGGTAATCGGCGAGTTGTTGGCTGAAGCCCTGCACCGGGTTGGCCAGGACGGTGTGATTACTGTTGAGGAAGGCAAGTCGACTGAAACCACCGTTGAATATGTCGACGGCATGCAGTTCGATAAGGGTTTTATCTCGCCTTACTTCATTAACAATCCGGCCGTGATGGCTTGCGAATTCGACGACGCCTACGTGTTGTTGTTCGAAAAGAAGGTCAGCAATATCCGCGACCTCGTTCCGGTTCTGGAGAAGGTTGGACAAGTCGGCAAGCCGCTGCTGATCGTCGCGGAAGACGTTGATGCTGAGGCATTGACCCTCTTGGTGGTGAATAAGCTGCGCGGCACCTTGAACGTTTGTGCGGTCAAGGCTCCCGGCTTTGGCGACCGCCGCAAGGCGATGTTGGGTGACATGGCCGTGCTGACTGGCGGAACGCTGATCAGCGAAGACTTGGGTATCCAACTGGAAAACGTCACTCTCGGCCAACTCGGTCGGGCTAAGAAGATTACCGTCGACAAGAACAACACGACGATTGTTGAAGGAGCTGGCAAGCGATCGGATGTTGAAAACCGAATCGATCAGATTCGCAAGCAGATCGGCCAGACCGACAGCGACTACGACAAGGAGAAGCTGCAAGAGCGTTTGGCTAAGTTGACTGGCGGTGTCGCTGTGATCAGCGTTGGCGCCGAGACCGAGTCCGACATGAAGCAAAAGAAGGCACGCGTTGAAGACGCTCTGCATGCGACCCGCGCGGCGGTTGAAGAAGGCATTCTTCCCGGTGGTGGCGTGGCTCTGCTGCGTTGTCGCGATGCGGTTGAAAAGGTTCGCGGTTCGGCCAAGGGCGACGAGAAGATCGGTGTCGACATCGTGCTGAATGCACTCGATGCTCCGATTCGTCAAATTGCCAACAACGGCGGTATCGATGGTGCGGTAGTTGTAGACATTGTTACCGATAAGCCAACCAACGTCGGTTACAACGCTCACTCGGGCGAGTATGTCGACATGTACAAGGCAGGTGTGATCGACCCGGTAAAGGTCGTGCGAACTGCTTTGGTGAATGCCGCCAGCATCGCCGGTTTGCTGCTGACAACCGATGCCATGGTTTCGACCTTGGAAGATGACAAGAAGAAGCGATTGGCTGAAGGCGTGATTGCTTAAGCGGTCGCCCTATCCGTTGCCTGTGTGAAGGCCAGCGAGTGATTCGTTTCGCGTTGGTTCACATTGACAACAAAGATTGGTAATCCCCTGCGGGTCGCTGTTGCTGTGGCAAACAGCGACCCGTTTTTATTAGTTCGCCCTGAACGTCGATTCGAGGTGAACGCGAGTGGCTCTTGTTCGTTTCCTCGGTTCGGCGAGAACTGGCTGCGATGTCAAAACGCGATTACTACGAAGTGCTCGGAGTCGAGCGGAATGCCGACGAGCGGGACATCGCGAAGGCTTACCGCAAGCTGGCAGTGAAGTACCATCCGGACAGCAATGCCGGAGACGAGGATGCGAGCCACAAATTCAAAGAAGCCTCGGAAGCATATGAGGTTTTGAGCGACAAGGACAAGCGAGCCCGCTATGACCGTTTTGGGCATGCCGGGGTCGAGGGAGCCGGTGGCGGATTTAATTCTGCCGAGGATATCTTTGCGGCTTTCAGTGACATCTTCGGAGGCGGCGTCTTCGGAGACTTTTTCGGTGGTGGCGGTCGCGGGCGAAGGCAACGCCGCGGCAATGACTTGCGAGTCGATGTTTCGCTGACCCTCGAGGAAGTGGCACAAGGGGCAACCAAACAAGTCAAATTCAACCGCAGCGTGGAATGCAAAACGTGCGGCGCGACCGGTAGTAAACCGGGCAGTCAGGCCCAGCGATGCGGGCAATGCGGTGGCCGCGGACAAATTGTCCAGTCCGCCGGCATCCTCAGCGTGCAGACGACCTGCCCAGTGTGTCGGGGCGCGGGGGTGCGGATTGTCGACCCTTGCAAAGATTGCCGTGGCCAAGGTTATTTGAAGACAGCAGTCGAACTCGATGTCGAGATTCCGGCCGGTGTCGATGATGGAATGCGAGTCCGATTGACCGGTCAGGGCGAACCAAGTCCTGACGGCGGGCCGGCTGGGGATTGTTACTGCTTCATCAATGTGAAGCGGCACAAGATTTTCCAACGAGATGGTCGCAACCTGATTTTGCAACTGCCGATCAGTTACACCCAGGCCGCATTGGGTTCGGAAATCGAGGTGCCAACGTTGAGTGGTCCTGACCGCCTCAAGGTTCCGCGCGGCACTCAGTCCGGCGACGTCTTCAAGTTGGCTGGACGGGGCGTGCCTGAACCGCAAGGCGGACGCGTGGGCGATTTGGTGGTTCAGACGTTCATCGAAACACCTAAGAAGCTCTCAGCGGAGCAGGAGAAGCTTTTGCGGCAAATGGCTGAGCTTGAAAAAGTTGACGTCATGCCGCAGCGAAAGAATTTCCTCGACCGAATTCGGGATTACTTCAAATCAAATGAGCCGGTCAGCGATACGCCGGCGGAACAGGAAAATTGATTTTGCCGAAGTGCTTCCGAACGGTCGGCTGAAAGGAAACACAAGCGACTTGGGTTTGAGCGAAGACAAAACGCGAGACTTTAGTAACGCGATGGGAAAACAGAAATGAGTGAGTCAGACGCAAAACAAACAGGTGGCAAAGATTCAAAGCCGGGCGAGTCCGGAATGGGATTCGCTTCAGACGAGATTCTCGACTTTGCTGCTTCACAGATGACTGAAAAAAGCGAGGAACCCGTGAGTGAACTGGATACGCTGCGCGGTCAACTTCAAGACGCCGAGAACCGAGCCTTGCGATATCAAGCTGACCTCGATAATTTCCGTCGTCGCACACGTCGGGAAATGGACGAGCAGATGAAGTATGCCAGCCTCAGTTTGATTAACGGTATCCTCGATTCGCTGGATAACCTTGAGCGAGCCTTAAGCTCGATTCCGCAGGAACAAGCCGACAGCGGTTTGGCTCAAGGTGTTCGGATGGTTGCCCACCAGATTCACGATACGCTCCGGGCCGCCGGTTGCCAAAAGATTGACGCCGTTGGCCAGCCATTCGACCCGAAGCTGCATCAAGCAGTGCAAACCCAAGTCAACGATGCTGTGCCGCCCAATGAAGTGTTGCATGAATTGCGCACCGGTTATCAACTTTACGAACGAGTTGTTCGCCCGTCGCAAGTGATTGTTTCCGCGGGGCCAAGCTAGAGCCGAGTAAGGCGCTATTATCTGAGACCTTTTTCCGGGTGTTGAGTTCCGAAGAGTCCGGCCAACCTCACTGCCAAATCACTCTCAGTCAATCCCGAGAGGAGTATGCACGATGCCAACTTATGATTACGAGTGCTCAGCTTGTGAGCATCGCTTCGAGCACTTTCAAAAAATCACGGATGATCCCTTGGCGGTTTGTCCCAAGTGCAAGCGAAAAAAACTGATTCGCTTGTTTGGCACCGGGGCGGCAGTCGTTTTCAAGGGAAGCGGCTTTTATCAGACCGACTACCGAAGCGAGAGCTACCGCAAAGGCGCGAGCTCGGACAAAGCCGCAAGTGAATCATCCGGCAGCGGTGAATCGAAGTCCGGCGACTCGAAGTCCGGTGAGGCAAAGTCCGGCGGTTCGGATTCGGGGGCGAAGAATAAAGCTGCCGGCAGTTCCGAAAGCAAAAAAAAGAAGAAGTCGGACTGAATTGGAGCAGCAATTGGGCGGACTCGGTGGCTCGCTAGCAGTGGTTCGGGCTTGACCAAGATTGCGTAGATTGACTACTTACAGCCGGTATTTTCTCATCCGGTTGTGCTGCAGGTTGGAGCTTGCCAGCGGACCGGTCAGTTCGCTTGAGTATTCGCCGTGCAGGGTTCGCTTTGCCGCAATTCGACAACGCACCGCCAGCAGGCTGCATCGCGCCACTGGTGGGTGCTTTGCTTGGCGATTTCTCTCTCGCTGTGCGGGCTAGGTTGCCGCTCGCTTTCTATTGAGACAGCGCGGCGCACGGCCAGCTTTGTCAACTTCACCACGGGCGGTTCGGTCGGAACTAAGTCGATTCGAAAGTCGAATAAGTTTGGGCCGTTCGCAAAACGCTGGGCAAAGCCGCCGAAGCCGACCGAGCGGACGGAGCAGGTTCTACGGCGATACGCGCTCGAGGACAGCTTTGCTTTGGGGCGAAAGGAAACGCTCGTCAAGCTACAAGGATACGCTGCTCGTAAGTCTTCGCTGGACTTGCAGCATTCAGTGGCTGAGATTGCCTTTCAGGAAGGTGAATGGGCCAGCAAGCTTGGGCAAGGGGAGAAGGCTCAAGAGATGTACGCGACCGCGCTGGTCAGCTCCTATCAGTTTTTGTTTGACCAGAAGCTGGACCTGGACCGTAATGCTTACGACCCCCAGTTTCGAAGTATCTCCGATATCTACAATCGTTCGCTGGAAGCTGTGATTCGGCGGTTGATCAAGGAAGACGCATTTCGTGTGGGCCAAGTGGTCGAGTTGAAAACGCTCGACCGGACCGTGCGATTTTCAATCGAACAGCCTGGGCTTTGGAACGATGAGGATGTCGAGCGATTCGAGATCGTCCGAGATTACCAAACAACCGGTGTGAATAATCATTATCACACTTATGGGCTGGGTGTTCCTCTGATAGCGGTTCGTCGTCAACCAGAGCAGCCCAAAGAGAGCGAACGCCACTATCCACCGGGGCTGACGATGGCGTTTACAGCGTTTTTGCGATTCAATGAGAGTTTAGCCGCTCAGACAGCTCCGACGCGCGACTTGGATGCCAAGCTCTCTTTGCTCAACCCGTTAGAGCAGGTCTATGTGCAGGTCAATGAGCGTTGGATTCCGCTGGAAAGCGATATCACGACTCCGATGGCTTACTTTCTAAACGACCCGTTGCTCAACACCAATGTGTTTGCCACCTTTGCATTGTTGAACGCCGACTTTGCGAAGGACTTTCAAGGCATCTACATGCTCGAGCCCTATGACCCGAAAAAAATTCCGGTCGTGATGATCCATGGGCTTTGGTCAAGCCCGGTGACTTGGCTGCAGATGTTCAACGACCTGCGAGCCGACCCGGATATTCGCCAGCATTACCAGTTCTGGTTTTGCCTGTATTCATCAGGACAGCCCTTTTGGGAGAGCGCACGGCAGGTGCGCGAAAATCTTGATGAGCTTCGAAGTCGGCTGAACCGTTCCGGCGAGCCGGCTCCGGCGCTAAGTGATATGGTCTTGGTGGGCCATAGCATGGGAGGGCTCATTGCCCGGCAGTTGACGATGGAAAGCGACGATTCTTTTTGGAAGATCCTCAGCGATCGACCCTTCGAAGAATTGAAGGGTGAGCAGGAGACAATTGACCGGTTGCGGGCAACGTACTTTTTTCATCCCTTGCCCAGCGTCAGCCGGGTTGTCACGATCGGAACTCCTCATCATGGCAGTCGTTTTGCGAATGAGACGACCCGTTGGCTAGGTCAAAAACTGATCACTTTGCCACAGACGGTAACCAATGAGTACCTCGAGTTGGCCAAACAAAACGAAGAGATTTTTCAATACACGAAGCCGTTTACGATTAGCACGAGCATCGACTCACTGGCCCCGGGCAGTCCCTTTGTGCAGCAGATGTTGGGGAGTCAGACCGGACCGTATGTCAAGTATCACAACATTATCGGGCGCATCGATTCGCAGTCGTTTTGGAGTGGGCTTTTCAAGTCCGATCCAACGGATGGAGTCGTCAGCGTAGAGAGTGCCACGATTCACGGAGTGGAGTCGGAGACGTTTGTGAATGCTGAACATCAGAGGATTCATCAGCACCCCCGCGCCATTCTGGATGTCAAACGAATTCTCTACGACCATCTCATCGAGCGGGGTGAGCTGGATGAGCAGAATCGAC
>JBJTQD010000459.1:0-2476 GCA_046075445.1 Planctomycetota bacterium | reverse complement strand
CAGTCCGCCCCAAAATGCTAGCAGCCCGCAGGAAGGAAATGCCTCCAGAGGAACGCGATAACCGAAGTCAGCGCGAGCCATCGCGCCGCGACTTTCTCGGCAAGTGCCTCGGGAGCTCGGTCTCGGGCCGCGTGCTGCTCGGCTTGCTGCTGGGCAGTCAGGCTGGTTGTCAGATGTGGCCTGAGTCGGACGAGAAGGCGAAGCCGGGGTTTCGGCTCGGCGCGCTGCGCCCGCCTGTTGATGGATTGGCGGTGGCTGTGGCAGTTGTTACGCTCCGCGAGGAGCATCGCGAATTGATTGAACCGCTGTGGCGCGACTGGGACAGTCAAGCGATCGGGCTAATGCAGCGACGCGTTTGGGATGAGAACGGATTGCGAGTGGCCGTGGCTCCGACGCAACTTCCGGGCCCCTTGATTCGAGTTTTGGAAAGCGAGCCCGAATCGGCCAGCGGTATCCTTGCCCAGCCTCGCTTGACAGTCGACTCAGCCCTGAACCCTGAGGGGGACCAAACGGCTTGGCGGCTAACCCTGCGCGAGGGCCAGCCGAAGCTGATCGGTGTTACGCCGATCTATCCCGAGGCGAGTTGGACGGTGCGGACTGGTAGCGAGTTGACGGCTGGGGCTGGAGAGCAAGTCACAGGTTTGATTCAGATATCCGGCATCCAAGCCAAAGAGGGGACCTCGCGTTTGACCTTGCGCCCGATGCTGCGTTACGGAAAAGCAATGACTCGGGTCGGGGTGATTGACTCCTCGCTCGCATTTCAGACCCTGCAGTCTGAGTCGCTGCTGGACAGCCTGAGGGTCGACGTCAGCCTGCACTCTGGGCAGACGCTCGTTGCGGGCTTGGCTCCGGTGTCTGCGGAACTTGGTGACCTGCTATTCGGCACACCGGGAATGGATGGTCAAGAGCGACTATTGTTGGTGAGGCTGGTGCACAGTCTGGCTTAGCCCGCCGAGAGATCGAAACCCGAACTGACGATGACACGCCGCGCGGCGGAGTGATTCATCGCAATGTCCGGCTGAGTTAAAGTTCCAAGGGTTGTTTTTTGGACCGCCCGAAATTTCTAGTGTGGTCGGATCCGACCTAAGCCAACTGCGCATGTGCTGCCGGGAACCGGTAAGTCAGATTTCTCAGGCGAGTAGTCGTTTCCTGGGCGGTTGCCCACTTTGAGAGATTAAAAGACTGGGCGATAATTCGGCTCAGGTTGATCGTTGGTTGCGTGGCAGCTCAATCTGCTTGGGTGACGAGCTGACTATGCTCGGACCCTTGGAATTTTTCCGCAGCGGAGTGTTTCGGCGAGCAACATTGATCCGCGAGTTTGCCCGCATCGTAGCGTTTTGTTTTGTCAAAGCTGAAGAGATTTGAGGTGTCACAATGGCGTTGGTTCCTTTGCGAGTGGTTTTGGATCATGCTGCTGAACATGGATATGGCGTTGCCGCTTTGAACGTCAACAACATGGAGCAGATTCAATCGATCATGGAAGCCGCGCATGAGACTGATTCGCCTGTGATCGTGCAGGCTTCGCGGGGTGCTCGAAAATACTCTCAAGACAATTATCTCCGTCACCTGATGCTGGCTGCCGCAGAACTGTACCCGCACATTCCTGTTGTCATGCATCAAGACCATGGCAATAGCGTCGAGACTTGCTTGAGCGCGATCGAAAATGGATTCACCTCGGTGATGATGGATGGTTCGCTGAAAGAGGATGGCAAGACGCCTGCCGATTACGCTTACAACGTTGCCGTCACCCGGAAGGTCGTCGAGTTGGCGCATGCTCGCGGTGTTTCGGTCGAGGGCGAACTGGGTTGCCTTGGCTCACTAGAGAGCGGGCATGGCGAGCAGGAAGATGGTCACGGTGCCGAAGGGCATCTCTCGCACGACCAGCTGTTGACCGACCCGGCTGAGGCAGAGCAATTCGTCGCGGAGACGCATGTCGATGCGTTGGCGGTCGCGATCGGAACCAGTCATGGAGCTTACAAGTTCACCCGTAAGCCGGATGGCGAGGTCTTGGCGATGTCGCGAATCGAGGAGATTCACCGCCGCTTGCCGAACTGTCACTTGGTCATGCACGGCAGCAGCAGCGTGCCGCAGGAATTGCAGGACATGATCAACAAATACGGCGGAAAGCTGAAGCAGACTTGGGGCGTGCCAATCGAGGAAATTCAGCGCGGCATCAAGCACGGCGTTCGCAAGATTAATGTCGATACCGATAACCGGCTCGCGATTACCGCAGCAATCCGGAAGGTTTTCGCCGAGTCGCCCGAGAAGTTCGACCCGCGGGATTACCTCAAGCCAGCTCGCGATGCGATGCGGGAAGTTTGCCGGGATCGGATGGTGTCTTTCGGTCAAGCCGGTCAAGCAAGCTCCCTGAGAAAGCAGCTAGGTTAATCGCTGATATGTCGACTGAGCTGCAAATCTTGTCGCAAGCGGAACGGGAGGCTCGAATTCTCGCGCCCTATGCGATGCACAGTCGCGA
>JBJTQD010000458.1:0-2728 GCA_046075445.1 Planctomycetota bacterium | reverse complement strand
CGGTAAGTACAGGCGGTCGCTATTTGAGTTGCTCTGCGGACTCGAAAAGCGGAACTCGCCGACCAACTGGGTTCGCGGTACAGAGTGGCAAGGGTAGTCAATCGCCGTTCATGGTTCAGGATTGAGCTTTGAGAGAAACCGCGTGGTCCTCAGGAAAGAGGCCAAGAGGTGAAGTTCGAAATTCATCGTCGCCCGGCCAAGTGGCAGAGCGACGGTCAGATAAACAGAAACAGTACATCCGCTCACCGAGCATTCGACAGTTTGAGGTTTAAGCAAAATGACTAACAAGAAAAAGGTTGGCAACGTTTTCGAGGCAATTCTCCGCTACGGTCACGATGAAGACTTCTTCCCCGAAGGTGGCGAAGACTTCATCCCGACCAACGCACCAGCGGGCTCGGAAGAGAAGATCGAAGTTCTCCGCAAGCGAGTTGAATTGGGCCAACCACTATGGCACATGGAAGATCGCAAGGACTACACCGGCCTGACCGGAGCTGTCCGTCCTCGCGAGTAAAGCTTTCCGGCAACGCTTTCAAATCAAAGCCGCCGAACAATTAGAAAAACGAACAGGCAGTCGAAAAGGCTGCCTGTTTTTTTATGCCTCGACCGAGAAGGCTGGTTAGAGACTCCATCGGTCCTTTATCGGGTCATGGCGATGGCAACTTACTTCGTCGACTTGAGCAGGTCCCGAAGCTTCTGTTTCTTCGAAGCATTCTGCTCCAGCGGAATCGCTCTTACGATCGCGAGCCTCGCGAGGTCTCGGTCACCCGCCGCTAAATGCTGCTCGTACTCTGCCATCAGGTCTGCGAGTTGCTTCGTCACCGCCTCTTTTTCCGCCGCCTTGGTTGCTCTAATTGCCGCCACGCTCTCGCTTGCCGTCTCGGCGGTGCTGCGAGTCATCGATTCATCCGAACGGGAACTGCTTTCCGCCGGCAGCGCAGAGCCCTCGGAAGAGCGGGAACCAAGGTTATCAAGCCGCAACTGCCCTGATTGAACCGCGCGAGTGACGGCATTGTCGATCAGCTGCGGTCCGGAGTAATTGCCGACGACTGGGATCCAGCCCGTTACAAACGGGGTCCACTGCCCTGAGCTGATAAAACCGCCTGCACCGTTTTGCACCATCAGACTGGGGGCTGTGCTGGTCATGGTTCGAGTCGAACCTTTGCCAAACTCGAAACCAAGCCGGAACCCGCCTCCCTGTCCGCCGACACCAATTCCGAATCGCCCTGAGGCGTTCGGGTCATATCCGCCAAACATTGGGATCGCTGAACCAAAGCCTCCCTGCGTGAATTGCAAATGCCCGTTCGGGGTGAATTGGCCGTTGGGAAGCAACCCGACCACTCGCGAGCCACCCCACTGTCCGCCGGGAAGCGAAAAGCCAAAGCCGACCCCTTGTCGCTCATACCAGGAATTGCCGAAGCCATTCATCGGCGTCCCGACGTCGATCATTTGGGCCGAGACGATTGGCAGCGACAAAGCGTACCAGCAGAGAGCGATTACCCAAACGAATTTGAACTGGGCAATTAGAGAACGCCCGCTCCAAGAATGAACCTTTCTCGCGAGACTTTTATCTGACCTCAGAAGCGTATCTGACCTCAGAAGCATGGCGTGAATCCCTGACATTTCCGTTCTCCTTGGCCAGATTTTATGGCCTTCGGTCCGAATTCGTCAAACATTTTCAACGCGAGGACCAAAAAAACCTCCCGCTTACAATCCTCTTTTATTCATTTTCCCATTCGTTCACATTAGTGGTTCCCCTCCTCTTCCAACTCAATTGTTCTCGCCGGCCGCAGTCGCTACCTGCGCATAAAAAACCCCTGCCAGCGATTTCCCGCCGCAGGGGTTCTTCGGTTCGTCAGTTCAGGCAAGTTGCGACTACTTGTCTGCCTTCTTCTTCTCTTCCAGTTCCTTAAGGAACGACTTGATGTCATCCTCAAATTGACCGGGGTTCTCGAGCGCCTTCTTCTGCGCTTCGATCGCCTTGTCCAGCATTCCTTGCATGTCGTACAAGTGAGCCAGCGTATCGAGCAGCGCACCGTTGGTCGGTTCCAGCTTGACGCCTTGCTCAGCCGCTCCGGTGGCTGCTTCAACCAACTCCTTGGAGACGTCAACGCCACCTTGCGAGAGTTGAACGATCATCCAAGCTCGCTCATTCAGTGCGGCTGGGTCGTCCTTGGCCTTCTCGATCATCTTTTTGTAAGGACCGATTGCACGCTTGTCGCCGGTTTGAAGCAGGATTGAACCCTTGACGTCCTCCAAACGAGTCGACATTTTCTCGCTCTTGGCGTCAGCGATCCATTCATCCAGCAATTCAATCGCTTCATCCATCTTGCCACCTTGCATCAGCGGAATAAGCTCTTCGGTGAACTTCGCTTGCAAAGCTTGGGTTTCCTTCATTTCCGCAGCGTAGGCATCGCGATCCCATTTTCCCGTGACCACGTCTTCGAGCGGTTGGTCGATTTCCATTGGGTGACCGATCCATTCGATCTGACCGCTCTTGCCAACGATGAAAGCAGTCGGAATTCCTTGCTGGTTTGCGGCCTTCATATAGGCTTCGTAAACCGAACCGTCGGGGTCTGTGGTCAAGCAATAATTCTTAGTAATCTCGGCGTAAGTCTTTTCGCCGGCTTCTTCTTCCAAGAAACCTTTGACGGTTTCCAAGTCTTCGTCGCTGACACTTACTACGGTCACGCCGCGAGAGGCGTACTTATCCTGAATCTCGCTGATGTGA
>JBJTQD010000457.1:0-1333 GCA_046075445.1 Planctomycetota bacterium | reverse complement strand
CTTTTTTTTCAGCTCACGCTGCTGGGCGGTTACTTCTATGCCGATTGGCTGAATCGTCGCTTTGATTTGCGATGGCAAGTCCTGATTCATTCGTCGGTGGCACTGGTTGGCTTGTGTTTCCTGCCAGTGATTCCCGCGGCGGTTTGGAAGCCGACAAGTGAGAGCCAGCCTGTCAGCCAGATCCTTGGATTGTTAGCTGCCACGGTAGGCTGGCCGTACTTTGTACTGTCGACAACTGGCCCGCTGCTTCAAGCCTGGTTTGCGCAGCGATTCCCCAAGCATTCACCGTACCGCCTTTATGCGCTCTCAAATTTCGGCTCGCTGCTCGCCCTTGTCGGCTATCCCTTTTTAATTGAGCCGCTGATCGGGACGCGACTTCAGGCTGTCAGTTGGAGTTTTGGCTACGCTCTGTTCACCGCTCTGCTGCTCGGCACCGGTTGGTCCGCTAGAAGAGCGGCTGCGTTTCATCGTTTGGGTGAGCAGCCTCCTAGCGGCTCGGAGGAAATCCCAGTCCTGAGGCAGGCAGCATTCGGTGGATGGTGGGCGTGGCTCACTTTGGCAACGATACCATCGGTGCTCCTGCTCGCCGTTACCAATGAGCTTTGCCAGGACGTGGCGGTGATCCCCTTTCTATGGATCGTCCCGCTCAGCCTCTACCTCGTTTCATTCATCATCTGCTTTGAATATCCCAGCTGTTATCAGCGTCCATTCTGGATCAGCTTGATGCTGCTAAGCTCGGGAGCAGTGATTTACGAGCTCTTTCAACCCGGAATCACCGGCCTGATCTTTCAGTTGCTGGCGTTCAACAGTTGCCTTTTTTCCGCTGCCATGGTCTGTCATGGTGAGTTGGCCAGAGCCCGGCCCACCGTCGAACGGCTGACACAGTTCTATCTTGCAATCTCGCTTGGGGGCGCACTTGGCGGGGTGCTAGTCGTGTTTGTTGCGCCACTGCTGTTCGCGCGGTACTTTGAACTCCACTGGTCGCTCATAGCGACTGCGCTGGTTGGCTTGCTGACACTCATTCGTGGGAGTCGCAGCGAGTTGGCTTGGGTTGTGCGCTGCACCCTGCTCGGAAGTCTACTGGTTGGCGTTAGTTTGCTCAGCAACGACCTCTCCACGTTTCTCTTGCATCGACCGTCCCAGTGGGCTTTCGGATTGGCTTGGCTTGCGGGTGGTGGCGTTGCGATTGCCTGGCTGCTGAGTCGCGAGGCCCAACAGGCAACGGCTTCTGATGTAGAGCCCAATCGAACGAGTCGGCTGGTATTCCTTTGGGCTGGCGTTTGGGGGACGTTGGGCTTAGTCGCGATCGCGTTTCCACAGTTGTTGGAGTGGG
>JBJTQD010000456.1:0-6217 GCA_046075445.1 Planctomycetota bacterium | reverse complement strand
GAGAGTTTCGGCTGCGACCGCATCAAGCATCTGCTCTGCCCCGCACGCGCGACTCACGCAGAGATAGCCGGTAACAAACGAGCGAGTTTCAGTTCAAGCTCCACGAGTAGAGAGTCGGCCCTGACTTTGCCGCTGGAAGTCGCCTCCGCCGTCACCACGCTTCTCTCCTCCCCTCTTTCCTCACCCTCCCTTCGTCTTCATTTTTCTTCCATTAGCTGCCTATCAGTGGTTCCTTCTTCCTGCCGGATTTTCCCCTGCTTAGTGCCCATTAGTGGTTCTTCTCCGCTCCCCGTCTTCTCAATTGTTAAGAACCCATCTTTAAACTTGCACGAATTGGCTGTCTTTGGCCTGGATGACGGAATTTCCAACGATTTCACCCGTCGCGGGATTTAACAAAACGATCATCAAGTCTTAACAAACCGCCGGTACTCTTCTCCTGTTCTTATGTGGTCCCTGTTTTGATCGCGGATGGAATGGCATCCGCAACCGCGGAGAAACCCTGAAAACGGCCTGTGAATCCGGTTCGGGGTCCATTCTAGGAAACTTTTTGGAGGATTTTTTTCATGAGCTTGAGTCTCAATCGTCGTCGGGGCTTTACCCTGATCGAGCTGTTGGTCGTGATTGCGATCATCGGCATTCTGGTTGGCATGTTGCTGCCAGCTGTCCAAAGTGTGCGCGAAGCTGCTCGCCGCACCCAATGCATGAACAACGCCCGCCAACTGGGCCTTGCTGTCATGAACTACGAAAGTGCCACCAAGTACCTGCCACCAAGCCGCTGGTCGAACCCAGCCAACTTCAACCGCCTGATCACCAACAGCGGTGGCACCGTGACCATCAACACACACGCCGCCAAGACCCGCGACCACTCGTGGCTCGCCTTGGTTCTGCCTTACATCGAACAAGTCAATCTGGGCGACCAGTACGACGGTGGAGCGACCGGATATTGGTGGAACCCACTGTCGACCGGCGGTCTGCCAGGAGCAAACCTCGCAGTGACGCGAACTCAGGTTCCCGCTTTCCAATGCCCTTCTTCTCCAGGTTCGAACCGTGTTGACCCATACTTGGTCATCGACGCGGCTGCTGGTGACTACAGCTCGATCAATGAAGTGAAGGATGACTTTTACATTGGTGCTCTCGGTTTGGCTGCTAGCGCCGTGCCCGCTCAGCGGGCTCGCGATGGCGTACTATCCCGCGATGTTCGCAATCCTCTTCGCGACGTGATCGACGGCACCTCGAACACAGTCATGTTGGGTGAATGCGCCGGTGCCCCAGACGTGTTCCTGCGACGGAAACTGATGGTTCAAGCTGAGTACACTGCTTATGTTGCAGATGGCGGTAACAAGGTAACCAACGCCATCGCAGGTCGTTTTGTTCTGCGTGACGGCACCGGTTGGGCGGACCCGGACCGCGGATACTCGATCAACGGTTCGCGTCCTTCGGGCGCTGCTGGCGGTCCGCGGATCATGAACTATATCAACGCGAGCGAACCGTACAGCTTCCACACTGGTGGTTGCGTCTTCACCCGTGCTGATGGCTCGACCGAGTTCATCAACGAGAACATTTCGGCTGCAGCTTGGGCTGCCCGCGTGACTCGTGCTGGTGGCGAAGTCAACACCGAAGCCAACTAGTGATGACTGCTTGCTGAAAGGAGCAAGCGGTGAGAACACTCGATGGGGGTGTTTTTCCCTGAGCCAGCGAGTCCTTAAAACGGGCGGCTGACCTGCGGAGAAACACCCCCATCTTTATTTACTCGCCGAGGGGACTGGGGAGTCCGCTGATGACGGCGAGACAAACAGACGCACAAGCGATTTAGGAAAGGCTTTGAAGACAAATGTGTGACAAACGGTTTCAGCCAAAAAGTTGGCTCGCATGCTTGGCAGTGTTCGCGGTATTGACCACTGGCTCGGGCGTCGAAGCTCAAGAAATCAAGCTGCTGGGAGTCGGTCGTCTCTCCGGGAAGATGCTCGACAATTCATCACTCACCGATGCCCTCGAGGACGGCACGCCGCACAATCAGTTCGGAGGGATTTCGGGACTGGAGCGAATTGGTGACAGCGACGAGTATCTCGGGTTGCCAGACCGCGGTCCGAAAGATGGTGCGGTCGATTACCAGACCCGCTTCCAGCGTTTGAGAATTAAGGTTGACCCGAAGCAAGACCCGGTCGTAGCGGTCGAGTTGCTCGGGACGACGTTGCTGAAAGACGAATCAGGGCGTCCGCTCGTCGGCCGCTCCTCCGCTTTCGGCGGCCCGGGGCAGTTGCAGCGATTTGACCCGGAAGGGATCCGCGCGACAGCCGATGCGGTTTTCATCTCCGACGAATACGGCCCCTTCATGTTTCAGTTTTCTAATGACGGAAAACTGCAGAAGCGTTTTCAGCTCTCGCCCTACCTCTCCGTGGAAAATCTGGCCGCGGACAAAAAAGAGACAGACCTCAATGAAGTCGGCCGACCGTCCAACGGCGGGATGGAAGGACTGGCGTTTGATTCTGCCAGCGGAACGCTGGTTGGTCTGATGCAGAAGCCGCTGCTCCAGGATTCCGTGCGTGACGAAAAGAAGAAGCCGGTCGGGACGCTTTGCCGAGTTGTGGTTCAAGGAGTCAAGTCCGATGAACAGCGCGAGCTGGTCTATGTGCTTGAGAATCCTGATTACAAGCTGAGCGAAATCCTTTCGGCTGGCGAAAATCGCTACCTCGTGATCGAGCGCGATGGCGAGTCGGGGAATGACATCGAGTACCAGCGAATCATGGAAATCGATTTGAGTGGCGCGACCGATGTCAAAGGCCAGGTCGCGCTCGACAAGGATGCGGTCGGCAAGAAGATCGTGCCGGTCAAGAAGCGAACGCTGATTGACTTGCTTGACTCGAAGTACGGTCTCAAAGGCCCGACGATGCCGGAAAAAATCGAAGGTCTCGCTTGGGGCCCGAAGCTGGCTGACGGTCGCCGCACGCTGATCGTCGCGGTTGATAACGACTTCGTAACGGAAAACGATTCGTTGTTTTACGTCTTCGCCTGGTAAACGGCAGACGCTGGTTGCCGAGAGAGAAAAAACAAAAACCTGCCCGCGAGGGCAGGTTTTTTTGTGGCTGCAGACAAGCTTGCTCGAGACGAGTCGACTAACCTCGGCCCTTGTCGGAGATATCCTTGCGGCACCAGGCGCCGGTCCAGCGAATCGCTTGGACGGCTTTGTAAGCGTTCAGCTTCGCAGTGGGCAAGTTATCGCCCAGAGCGGTGACACCGAGAACTCGTCCGCCGGTGGTGAGGACTTTGTCGCCGGAGAGTTTGGTGCCAGCGTGGAAGACTTTGGTATCCGGCAGCGCGTCGGCTGCGTCGAGCCCGCGGATCTCGTCACCCTTGCGATAGTCGTTGGGATAACCTTCGGCGGCCATGACGACGCAAACGCTTGGTCGCGGATCCCAGTCGAGATCCTGGAGTTCGTTCAGTTTGCCGTCGACGGTCAGATCGAGAATTGGCAGGAGGTCGCTGCGCAGCCGCATAAGGATCGCTTGGCACTCGGGGTCGCCGAAGCGGACGTTGTACTCCAGCACTTTCGGGCCGGTGGCGGTGAGCATCAATCCGCAGAACAGCACGCCTTTGAACGGCATCCGGTTTCGCTTGAGCGGATGTACGGTGGGAACGAGGACATGTTCCTCAACCCAGGCGAGCGTCGAGGCGTCGAGGATGTTGGCGGGTGAGTAGGTCCCCATGCCGCCGGTGTTTGGCCCGCGGTCCATGTCATAAGCCCGCTTGTGGTCTTGGACCTGCGGCAGTGTGAGGATGGTCTGTCCATCGGTGATCGCCAGGAGGCTGCACTCGGGGCCTTGCAGGCGTTCTTCCATAATGAACTGATTGCCGGCGTCACCGAATTCACGCTCGATGGAGATTCGGTGGATGGCATCGTGCACGTCTTCCATCGTTTGGCAAACGATCACGCCTTTCCCGGCCGCGAGTCCGTCGGCTTTGACCACCAGCGGAACATTTAGCGGGGTATCGGCGAAGCGTTCTTCGGCGAATTCAAGTGCGGCTGCCGGGTTGCTGAACGTCCACGATTCGGCTGTGGGGATATCAGCTGAGAAGAGCGTGCGTTTGCAGAAGATTTTGCTGCCCTCGAGTTGGGCGGCTAATTTGCTTGGCCCGAAGACCCGCAGGCCCTCGGATTGAAAGGCGTCGGTCAGGCCAGCGCAAAGCGGCACTTCGGGGCCGACGACGGTCAAGCCAATCTTGTTTTGTTTGGCGAATTGAATCAGTCCCGGGATGTCGCTGGCGGCCAAGTCTACATTCTCGCAATCAAAGGCCGTGCCGGCATTTCCGGGCGCGACAAACACGCGCGAGACGCGAGAACTCTGTTTCAGTTTCCAAGCGAGGGCGTGTTCACGACCTCCACTGCCAATGACCAGCACGTTCATTTAGAGATGACCTGAGTTCGAATGAAAAGAATCAGCCGAGACTTCCAAACAAGCAAAGGTACCGGTGCTTCGGCCGCGCGGTGCGCTTGACCAGAGCAACGTTGCTTGTTGTTTGTTTGACAAACAACTGTTTCGGAGTAGAGGTTGGGAAGTTTGAACGCTGGATCGTAACGAGTGACTGCTGGTTCTGGCCACCCCCGGCAAGCGGAATCTCGCAGCTTCGTTTCAGTTGAAGCAAAACGGAGAGATTCGCTACCAGATTTGAACCACAACAATCGCTTGATTTTCGGTTATACTTGGAGGCGAAAAGGTTGCGGAAGCGGGCGCACGGAGCAAGTGCGCGAAGCCTGCTAACTGCGGCTCAAGGAACAGGTTTGAGTTGAAAGTGAAGACGATGAAGAAGTTGCTTGTCTTGTCGATTGCGGCGCTGGTTGTTTTGAGCCTTGAATCGGCCGTTTGGGCCCAGGGCGAATGGGGGAATCTGAAGGGGCGAATCAAGGTTGAGGGATCCGTTCCGGCCGCTCCGGCAGAGGAAATCGACAAGGACCAGGCAATCTGCATGAAGGATGGCGTCAAGCCGCTGGACGATAACCTCGTGGTCGACAAAGAGGGTTACCTCCGGGATGTCTTCGTGATGATGCTCCTCAAGCCCGGTTCGGACCCCAAGGTTCACCCTTCCTACGAAGATAAGAAGACCAAGGAACTGGTTCTGGACAACGTCAACTGCCTGTTTGTGCCGCATGCGATCATCGTGCGGACCGGACAGAAACTGACGCTGAAGAACAGCGATGATGTCGGTCACAATTGCCATATCGTGACGATGAAGAACGAAGAAAACGTCAATCTTGCCCAGCATGGCAGCGTCGACGTGACGCTGAAGTCAGCCGACAAGACGCCCGGCAATGTGGTTTGTGACATTCACAAGTGGATGGACGCGGTGGTCTTGGTTCGGGATGAGCCTTACGCCGCAGTGACGGACGAGCATGGAAATTTCGTGATCGAAAACCTGCCTGCCGGAAAATGGACGTTTCAGTTCTGGCACAAGAAGGGTGGTTACTTGTCTGGTTTGACCGTGGGCAAAGAAAAGACCGGCAAGCGGGGCGAGGTTGAAATTGAAATCAAGAGTGGCGAGACCTTCGATTTCGGTCAGTTGGCGGTCCCGGCAGCGAATTTGAACAAGTAACGCGGCCAAAACCATGTTTTCTAAAAAGCAAAGGCTGCTGCCGCAGCAATGGCGGTGTCTGTTGATTGCGTTGGTGGGTTTGCCCCTGATTGCCTGGAGCGGCTGTGCCCAGCCTGACCTTTCGGGGCGATTGGAGTCGGCTCCGGCTGATGTCGAACGGCTGCGTGAAAAGTTGGGTCAGATCGATTGGTAGCGGGCTCTTTTTGGGCAGTCGTTGAACTTCGTGAGTTTGCCCTGCCGCTGGCCTGCGGGTCTCTCTTGTGGAATGACGAAAGTTCGCTTGCTTTCGATTCAGACGGCTGTTCTGCCGCACGATTCGTTGAATGCTTGCCCGATTTGCCTGTTTTGCGGTGTTGATTGACGATTTGCGACAATTTGACGGACTGGCAGTGAGGGTCGGAAAGCAAGAAAATTTAGGGTTGATTCTGAGAATCTCAAAATAGAGACGATTGCGATGACTCGAGTGGCGTTGGCGTTTGGATGGTTGCTGGTAGCTTTGGCGGGATGCGGGAAAGTGCCCTCGCCGGAGTTCCGCGCCAATCAAGTGGAATGGGTCAAGCAGGAACGGCTCAACTTGGAGAAGGGCGAGCATTTTCGGGCCGAGTACAAGCCGGAAGTGGCCACATTACTC
>JBJTQD010000455.1:0-1964 GCA_046075445.1 Planctomycetota bacterium | reverse complement strand
TCTCCATGCCCGCCTTGATCGAACGAATGACCAGCTAAAAAAAGCTTTGACGAATCCCCGCATTTTTGCGCATTGAAGAATCTAATTGTTCCCAGTCCCGCTGTAACCGATCCATGTCACACGAGAACGTTCTCGAAGTTCGCAACGTCTGGAAAAAGTACTGCCGCCAGCTCAAGCGGGCGATGTGGTACGGCATGCGCGATGTGGGACGTCAATTGGTTGGAAGCCGGACTCTGGTTAAGCCGCACGAGGCGCTCCGCCCGGGAGAATTTTACGCCGTGCGGGACGCCTGCTTCGACCTCCCCCGCGGCCAGTGCCTCGGCCTAATCGGACCTAACGGTGCCGGTAAAAGCACGATGCTGAAAATCATCAATGGATTGATTCGTCCCGACTTCGGTGAAGTCCGAATTCGCGGTAAAGTCGGTGCCTTAATCGAGCTGGGAACCGGATTTAATCCGATTCTCTCCGGTCGCGAGAACGTCTACATCAACGCTGCAGTCCTCGGGCTGAAGAAAAAAGAAGTCGACCGCGTCTTCGACCAGATCGTCGATTTCTCCGAATTGAGCGAAGTCATTAACGACCCGATTCGGACTTATAGCTCAGGAATGAAAGTTCGCCTCGGGTTTTCAGTTGCCGCTCACTTGCAGCCTGACCTGCTGATCATGGACGAAGTTCTGGCTGTCGGCGATATCGGCTTCCGCATGAAATGTTTTCAGCACCTCAACCAGCTTACAGAGAAGGGCGTCTCAATCATTTTGGTGACGCATGCAGTCAGTATGCTCCCTCGAGTCGCTTCGCGGGTTGTCGTCTTTGACCGCGGTCAGATTGTTTTCGATGGCGACTTGGAGCAGGGCATTTCGCTCTACGAGCAAAAGCTGTCTGCCAAGATTGAACAGCGGGCAGAGAAAGTCAGTCTCAAGTCGCAGGTTGAAGGTGCGATCGAGACAGTCGAGACTTGCGACGAATTTGGGAGCCCGAAAACCGATTTCCGTACGGGCGAGAAACTCTGTTTGCGGATTGGAATTCGTTGCACAGAGCCGATTCCTAAAGCGCGAATTAACGTCAGCCTCTCTTCACCGACCACGGAAGTCATCACGACCACGGCAACTGTCCAGCAAGGATTGAGATTCGATCTCTCTCCCGGACTGCATCAATTCCTGCTGGAGTTCGATAATCTTCCGCTGTTGGTCGGAGCCTATTTCTTCAACCTCTCGCTCTTCGGCGAAGACATGGGCGACTTCCACCACCGCCGAATGGCCGTGGGAACGTTCCGGATCGTTGGTGTCGATACCGATGGCGGAAAGCTCGGCAACACCGTCTCAGGCATCGTCCGCATTCCGAATCGCTGGACAAAATTGGAAGCCAGTCCAAAAGAATCCGCTGCTTCCTGAGCGGTTTGGCCCGCAGCCTAGCCAATTTCGCTAGCATCCACCGGTAGTTTTCTCGAAAATGAGGTTGAGCGGTCTACTCTCCGATTTCCAGATTTGCTACTGAACACCGCTGAAAAGTTCCCACTGCCAGAGTTGCACTGGTCCTACTGAGGTATCGTTTCTCTGGCGCCTCGCTTCCTTTGGTCACAATGACAACACCGCGGGTTTACATCCTTTGCAATTTCGCGAGGTTCAGCAGCCTCTACACGAGCTGGCTGGACAAGCTACCCGTTCCATACGAGGTAGTTGAGCAAGCGGCTGCGCGGTGGCAACCTCCAGACGATTGCGGGTTGGTCGTTACCCATATGCACTATCGCTGGGAAGAAGTCAGCGCCATCCGAAGGATTACCGAGTCCCAGCGGATTCCAGTGCTGGTTCTTGCCGATGGAATTCTCGAATACCGAAATCTCTACGAGCATCCCGAACTTGCCGACGGCTGCATTTTCCAACCACTGATGGGTCACAAGCTGGCCTGTCTGGGACGCGCTCAAGCTCGTGTTGTGGAATCGTGGGGCAATGTTGGCAAGTGTGAAG
>JBJTQD010000454.1:0-5428 GCA_046075445.1 Planctomycetota bacterium | reverse complement strand
TGCCAAGGGCCCAAGTTCTCCGGAAAAAGGGTGCTTTTGTGGCTTTGCCCTGAAGCGGTGGAATGGGGTAATTCCCCGGATTCCGGCCCTTGCAGAGCCCTTTTCTGGCCGTATAATCCGAGTCTGAATTAGAAAGTCCGTCCGCCACTGCGGATGGTTTGCCCGCGGGTGTAGCTCAGTTGGTAGAGCATCACGTTGCCAACGTGATTGTCGTGGGTTCGAGTCCCATCACCCGCTTTTTCTATTTCACCTGACCGGGCTCTCTGGGCTAGGTTTTGGCGGTTTGCCGAAACTAGCGGTGGTTTGGCCTCTTTCTTCCAGTTCCTCGCGGGGAGTTCCTCCCTCAGGAAACTGCTTCTTTTGAGGGGTCCGAGGTGTTCCAGAGTTGAGCGGTCTGCCAGGGGTGCGCGGTTTTGCGGCTGTCGGGCTGTAAGTAATTCCCTTCAGTGAGTCCGCAACCAGTCAACTCCCCGAATTTTTTCATCTAGTCAGGAACGGGTTCGTGAACACTGAGCAAACAACTGAAGTCGCCGAAGCTGGCGTCGCTAAGCAACCTTTGAATCTCCAGCTGGACATTCAGAAGAAGAGCGCCTGTGAGCGACACGTCAAGGTCTCGATCCCACGCGGCGACATCGACCAGTATTACAAAAAGCAATTTGATGACTTGGTGCCCAAAGCCGAGGTCCCTGGCTTCCGTATCGGAAAGGCGCCCCGCCAGTTTGTGGAAAACAAATTCCGCAAGCAGGTGGCTGACCAAGTCAAGGGCGCGCTGATCATGGACAGCCTCGCCCAGATTTCTGAGGGCGATCATTTTTCCGCAATCAGTGAGCCAGATTTGGCTTACGATAAAATTGATATCCCGGAATCGGGACCGATGACCTTCGAATTCAACATCGAAGTTCGCCCCGAATTCGACTTGCCGAAATGGAAGGGAATTTCGCTGGAAAAAATCGAGCGAGATGTTACCGACGAAGAATTGAATCTTCGTCTTGGCTACCTCCGAAACCGATCTGCTGCTTTGGTCCTTGTCGAAGAAGCTGCAAAGGCTGAAGATACGGTTGTTTGCAAGATTACCGCTCGTTTCGACGGCAAGGTGGTAACGGAAGCCGAGGACATCCGCATGACTGTCCTGCCAACCGCCATTTTCGAGGATGCTCGACTGGAAGGCTTCGACAAGTTGATGGTTGGTGCCAAAGCAGGTGACAAACGCGAAGCGAAGGTGGCGATTAGCGAATTTGCTGGCAATCCTGAAATTCAGGGCAAAACGGTTGACGCCGAGTTCGAAGTTCTTGAAGTCAAGCGTTACGAGTCGCTCTCTGACGAACAAGTGCAGGAGAAATACGGAGTTGCCTCGATTGGCGAAATTAAGGACCTGATTCGCGACTCGATTGCCAAGCAACAGGAATATGAACAACGTCAGGCAATTCGCCAGCAGATCAGCCAAATGCTGACTGAGTCGGCAACTTGGGAACTTCCTCCCGACCTGCTCCGTCGCCAGTTCCGCCGGGAACTTCACCGCGCATTGATGGAACTACAGTCCAGCGGTTACTCGCCTGAAGAGATTCAATTGCGGGAAAACAGTTTGCGTCAGGACATCCTGCGCCGCACCGAAACGCTGCTTAAGGAGCACTTCATCCTCGAGCGAATCGCCGAGGAAGAAAAGGTTGAGGACAGCCCAGAAGATTACGAGTTGGAGATCGCTCGAATTGCCGCATCCTCGGAAGAGTCGCCTCGTCGGGTCCGCGCCAAACTGGAACGCCAAGGCCAGATGGACGTGCTGCGGAACATGATTATCGAGCGGAAAGTGCTGGAACTGATCGAAAACAGCGCAGTGATTAAGTCGGCTCCGAAAAAGGGAATGGAAAAAGTCACCGAATCCGCTGTTGAATTCGCCTTTGGAGGCGGGGTCGGCGAGGAAATTCCCGAGGCCAAGTACGAAGAAGCGACCGCCGCTCCGATTCCGGGCACCATTCCTCAGAAAACAAAAGCCGAGTGATTGGCTGAATTTGGGCTAATCGCCTGAGCCAGCAAATCGAATGCTCAAATCAATTAGGTCAGTCCGTTTCGGGCTGGCCTTTTTTTATTCACCTCTCGGTCCTAACATTTGCGAACCACTTCTGCTTCGCTCGGGGCAACAGGGGCACTCCCCTCGCAAAAAGCTCCAAGTCGTAGCACAATTTGGGGGTCGAAAATCGCCTCGGGCGAGACTGCCTGTTTTCGGTGGCCACTTCAGTTGGGCCGCCACTTTTTTTAGGAAGGACGAACTTGCTTATGGACTGGAATAACCAGCATCAGCCGTTGCCTCATGAAACGCTGCGCAACTCTCATGCCTATCAGCAGTACCAACGCCAACGGCAGATGACGCTGGGCGATTTGCTGCTGGAAATCGCATCGTCTTCCTGCAAGGCGAGATTCACGCCGGCAATGCCAATGAGATGGTGATGAAGCTGCTTTACCTGCAGAGCGAAAATCGCAAGAAGGACATTCACTTCTACATCAACTCGCCAGGCGGAGACGTCATCTCCACGCTCGCCATTTACGACGCGATGCAGATTTTGACTTGCCCCGTGGCCACTTACTGTGTTGGCCAAGCTGCCAGCGGCGCAGCGGTGCTGCTGGCTGGTGGAACCAAGGGCAAGCGGTTCGCCTTGTCTCACGCTCGCGTAATGATTCACCAGCCTTACGGTGGTGTCGAGGGACAGGTCAGCGACATTGAGATTCAGGCTGACGAGATTCTTCGCAATCGCCAAGTGCTCAACGAGATCCTCGCCCGACACACGGGCAAGCCGATCGACGTGATCGCCAAGGATATGAATCGCGACTTCTTCCTCACAGCCACTGCTGCTAAGGAATACGGTCTGGTCGACGAAATCACGACCAAACCAAAGGCGGACGAAGAAGACGATCTGGCCGACGAAAAGAGCTAATCGAAATCGGTAACTTTAACTCAACCAAACCCCGCGGGATTTAAGTATCCCATCCATCGCACAAACCATTTCCGTCGGAGTCTTCCATGCCCTACGTTCCTTATGTCGTCGACAACAGTGGTCGTGAAGAACGCGTCTATGACATTTACTCGCGATTGTTGCGCGACCGAATCATTTTCCTCGGTACGCAAGTCACCGCAGATTTAGCCAACTCGCTGGTCGCCCAGCTCTTGTTCCTGCAGTCTGAAGATCCGAAAAAAGACATCCATATGTACATCAACTCGCCCGGTGGCAGCGTCACCGCTGGCTTGGCGATTTACGATACGATGCAGTATCTCAGCTGCGATGTCTGCACCTACTGCATGGGCCAAGCTGCTTCGATGGGCGCACTGCTGCTGACCGCGGGAGCGAAAGGCAAGCGATTTGCTTTGCCCAACGCCAGCATCATGATTCACCAGCCGCTCGCCGGAATGCAGGGAACGGCTGAGGAAATCTTGATCCACGCGACCGAACTGAAGCGAGTGAAGCGAAGACTGAACGAGATTCTGCTGAAGCACACCGGTCACAGCCTCGACAAGATCGAGCAAGACACCGACCGAGATAACTTCATGACAGCCGAAGAAGCAAAGTCCTACAACCTGATTGACCGGGTTGTCGGCAGCGTCACTGAGACCAAGTAGCCGCCCCCAGTTACTGCTTTGATTCCGATTTCTCAGGTCTCGCAGCGAGCAACAGTCTGATGAACTTCCCGCACCATTATCAAGTCACGGCGGCTTGCCAAGCCGAAGGTCCCGTTAATCTGGGATCAGGCGGCTTGTCGGCGATTCATTCCTTTCCGCCGGCTCAATTTGGAGGACCAGGTGACCACTGGTCGCCCGAGGATCTTCTCGTGGCTGCAGTAGCCGACTGTTTTTGTCTTTCCTTTCGTGCGATTGCGGCGGCTTCAAAGTTTCCCTTCAGTGGGCTTAGCTGCGAAGTGGTTGGTACGCTGGACCGCGTCGAGCGGGCGATGATGTTTACGGAATTCAAAGTGGTCGCTCGATTGACGCTTCCAGAGGGAAGTGACCTGGAGCGAGGAAAACGACTGCTGGAGAAGGCTGAGCAAACTTGCCTCGTGACGAACTCGCTGAAGTCGCAAGTCCATTTGGAAGCGACAGTCGTCCACGGTTAACCTGAGTTTGTTGGTTATCTTTTTTCTTTTCGTTCAGCCCGAAATCGGCAAACGAGAAGTAAAGCAAATCGCTTTTTTCCAGTGGCGCGGTCCCTGATGCTTTGCGAAGAGCGTGGTGGCGCTCAAGTTGGCCATGCGTGTTCGTACTGCCGAACCGGGGGCTGCCGCGAGGACCCGGCTGACGGAAGAGGTGGAGCCGTGCTCTCACCCTGCTTTTCTGCTTTTCTGCTGCTCTAAATTCGACTGCTCTCGCGCAGCGCGGGGTTGGCGCGAGTACCCGGCCGTGTAAGACGCAAGGCGTGCGAAGTCAGCCTTGGACTTGGCAAGTTTAGCTTTCTGCTAGCAAGTTTTTTCGGGTTATTTCTCTAGTTGCCATTGCTTCGGATTGTCTGTTTCCCCTAAAGAGCAGACCGTCGTCTCGGTAACTTTTGGGAACTCGAAATGCGGCTTGCGATTCTCGCCATCCTGTCACTGCTTACGCTGCTCAGTCTGGGCTGTGGGGCAACCAGTCCGCGTGTACGACGCGAGATTGCGTTGCTGCGTGGTGAAATCGTCGACCTTGAAAATCAGTACTATGCGCTGAAGTCGATGTATCGCGACGAGACGGGGCGCGAACCGGATTTCTCTTCGTACGGGATGACAGAAGGCAAAACGCGCAACTGGCGCAATGGCCCGGGTGCGACACGGCATTGTCTCGAGTGCGGTCAAGTTCACGATCCGAAAATGGATTACGATCATCCCCTGAGCCTCGACAGCTCGGCACCGTCGGGGAATATCGAGCCGGTACCGGCGGACAATAATCGTTTGCTTCAGCCGGGCGAGTCAGAATTTGAACAACTCGATGAACCTGTGATTGAAATCGGCCCTGAAGAGGTGCCGCTACCCAGTGATGGCCAATCGCGTGGCTTTCGGCAGCCAACTGAACAGGTCCCTTCAAGTGAGCGGAACAGTGGCAATCGGACTCTCCCGCCCAGCCGTCCGGCTGTTGCCAAGGGTGGCGGACTTGCCGACTTTGAAATTGATACCTCGGCGACGATTGGCTTCGATCAAGATGGAATCCCGGGTGACGATGGTGTGACCGTTCGATTGCTGACGGACTTTGGCAATCCAGCGGATCGGCGCATTGGGGAATTGACGTTCAGCGTGATCGACCCTGACCAACCGCAAGCGACTCAGCGGTTAGGGCTTTGGAAATACAGCCCAGAAGAAGCCAGCCAGTTGCTGCGCAGCGAGGGAGGGAAATCAACGCTTGAGGCTCGTTTGCCTTGGCAAAAAGGCTCGGCCCAACACGAAAATCTATTGCTGTTCGTGCGGGTCCGAACTATTGATG
>JBJTQD010000453.1:0-2611 GCA_046075445.1 Planctomycetota bacterium | reverse complement strand
AACCAGCGGCCTGGAGTTGGCTGTGTTCGATACGGGCGGTGAATTGCCGGTCAAGTTCGACGGCGTCAGCGGACCGTTTGTCAAAGACCTTGGCGTGCGCTTCCGCGGGGTCGCGGGAGCCGGCGTGACTGCCTTCGGACTGCAAGGCTTGGGAGTCGCCGCGCCTTCGACCCCGACGACGCTGGTCGAACTGAAAGAAGCGATCCTCGGCACGTCGCTCGTCAACCCGCTCGGGTTCACCGAACTGAATGGCACCACTTACTTCTCCGCGATTGGATCGAGCGGCGACCGCGAACTCTACTTCTCCCGCGGCGGATTCGCCAATCGCGTCGATCTCAATCCCGGCCTGGGATCGTCCAATCCGGCCGACTTCACTGCCGTCAACGGCGACCTCTACTTCACCGCCGAAACGCCCGCCCATGGACGAGAACTCTGGCGACGCGACGGGGCGACCGGTTTCTTCGCCCGCGTCCGCGACATCTGGGGTGGAACAGACAGCTCTGATCCGAAGAAGCTGATTAACTACAACGGTCGGCTCTACTTCACCGCCAACACTCCCTCTCAAGGCCGCGAACTCTGGACCTCCGATGGCACCAACGCCGGGACGCGGATTGTCCAGAATATCAACACGGGCAGCGAAAGCTCCAGTCCCGATTTTCTGACCGTCTCCCGCAACACGCTCTACTTCGCGGCGACCACTCTGCTCGGCGGCCGCGAACTCTGGAAGTTTGACGGTACCACCGCCTCGCTGGTTAAAAATATTAATCTGACGATCACGCCGGCAATCGGCAGCTCCAACCCGCGCGATTTGATCGACGTCAACGGCCAGCTCTACTTTGTCGCCGACGACGGGATCAACGGCGAAGAGCTCTGGCGGAGTAACGGCTCGAGCGCCGGTACGACAATGCTGCGCAATCTCAACCCGACCGGTTCATCCAATCCGCGCGAGCTGACCGCGGTCCGCGGACAGCTTTTCTTCCGCGCCTTCACGCCGGAGAACGGCAGCGAACTCTGGCGACGCGAGTCTCAGGGTGGCGTGTTCAATCTGGTCAAGGATATCGTCCCCGGCCCGGGCTCTTCACTCCCGATGCACCTGACCGATGTCAACGGTGTGCTCGCCTTCGTCCCCGGCGTCGCTGATGGCGGGGCGGAGCTTTGGCGGAGCAACGGCAATGAGTCAGGTACGACCCGAGTCGTCGACCTTCGCGCCGGCGGTAGCTCTCTCCCCGAAGACCTGTTTACCCATCAGGGGCGGCTCTACTTCAGCGCCGACGACGGGGTCAACGGCCGCGAGCTCTGGATGAGCCAGATGTTCGACTTCAACACTCAACTGGTCCGGAACATCCGCAGCGGCGCGGCGAGTTCCAACCCCAGCGGCTTTGCCAGTAATGGAACCGAGCTTTACTTCGCAGCGACCAAAGACGACGGAGTCCGCGGGACCTGGGTCTACCGCACCGATCCCCCAGCCGCGATGCCTCCCGCGCCAATGCGGCCGATGAGCATCCTACCGGGGAGTTTGCCTCCGGACGGCAGCCCACCACCAAGCGACCGGTTTGTGGCTCCATCCAGCTTGGCTCCCCAAGTCGGCAGTCTCATACCAAACAAGGTTGAGCTTCAAAACCAGCCGTCCGCCTCTAAGTTGAATGGTAAAACTTCGCCAGCAACCCAGTCCCGCTCCATCGTCCGAAGCGACGGCTCACCCAGCCAGCGATTCCTCGACCAACTCTTCAGTGAACTCGACGAAACCTTGGAGCTAGACGACAGCCTGCCGGTCTAACCGATCGATGCAAACACCCAAGCCGCCGCCTGAGCCCCTTGAACGCTCAACGCACGTCGCGCTCGGCGCACGTCGCGCGTTCGGCGCAGGTCTCCCGCGCTCGGCGCAGGTCTCCCGACCTCGCCGCTGCTTCGACCTTTGGTCTCCTCTTTGCGTTTAATTAGCGTTCCGCGTCGAACCGCCCGTGCCTCCTGGGGGGCGACGTGCGTTTCGACCATTTTGAAATTTGCGTTGCCTGCTAACCCGGGGTGCCGCGGCCGGAATGCATCGAATTTACCGTCCGCTCTACCCCGGACTGGAGACTTCTAGGCCGTTGGCCAGAAGAGCCGTGCTGAAGTGGAATAAGTGATAAGAACTCTAGACTCTTAGATTTTCTACTACTCTCCTGCTCTCGCCTCGACTCTCTCGCGCAGCGCGCGGTTCAACGCGTAGTTCTGATGAGATGCAAAGAGGAGACCGGAGGTCGGAGAATCGGCGAGGTCGGGAGACCTGCGCCGAGCGCACGTTGCAGCCCCCAGCTGGTGCCAACGAGCCCCACCAGCAGCGAGGCGAGCAACAGGCCCGAGGAAACCAGCAGGCCCGGATTGCGGCGCGCGAATTTACCCAGCTGATAGAGCGCGCCCGGCGGATGAGCCAAAACGGGCTGTCCGGCCAGGTATCTCCTGACATCAGCAGCCAGCCCATTGGCCGTCTCGTACCGTCGCGTGCGATCTTTCTCGAGCGCCTTCATCACAACCCAGTCGAGGTCATTGCGGAGCAGCTTCGCCAACTGTGGCTGGGGTGCCGGGAGTGCGTCCCGAGTTTCGGGACGGGTCTCGGCGGACATTACTTTCG
>JBJTQD010000452.1:0-1400 GCA_046075445.1 Planctomycetota bacterium | reverse complement strand
GTCAATCTTCCCTTCCAACACAAGGGTTGAAGCACAGCAGACTCCCGCGACCGCCGGCCCACCACTGGAACTGAAATGTTCCTCGGGCTAACGCGGGCCGCGAACCAAACTTCGGTGGTGGGCCGGCGCGGGGCGGGGTCCTTCTGTTTTCCGATTCGCACTTGATGCATCCCGGCAAACTGGCTTGACGTGCCGCGGTGATTTCCCGCCCCGCTTGTCCCACCCTACGAGAATCAGACAGCCCTGCCCGCTTTGATTCCAACAGTAACGGTCTGATTGGAACGATCGTATTGAATTCGCCGATTCCGCGATTCTTGTCAGCTCCTTTCGACTGACACCCTCTCGAGCAGGCCGCATATTCTCAGCGATTTATCGAGAGTCTATCGAATCGAGTGTAAAAATTGACCAGTCGCCAGTCGCAGTTAAAGAGTTTGACTCGGCCATTGAGGCAAACGCACTTGCCCCTTGAAAATCCCTCTCGGCTCTCCATGTCATCAACTCCCAACTCTACCCCGTTTGCAATGGCCCAGCCAACCGGCCAGCGTCAGCCAAACCAAGCGCACGCTTGCTGGTTGAGAGTTGCGGGTACTGCGTTTGGGCTTTGGCTGGTTTGCTTTGGACTCTTCCTCGCCGTTGCGCCTAACTTTCATTTCCAGCCTCACACCGGCGACACACCCTACGGCGCCGATTTTCTCCAGGAATGGATCGGTGCCCAATTGGTCTACGAGGGAGATGTCTCCTCAATCTACGACACCAACCTGTTTCAATCGCGGCAACACGACCAAGCTCGACTCGGTTTCGAATGGACAGCCAATCGGCTTTTCCCACCCGTCTACCCACCGATGCACTATGCGGCTTTCGTCCCACTCGCACTGATTCCCTACCGCTGGGCTGCCCTCATTTGGCTCGGCTTCCTAATCGCTTGCGCGCTGCTCGCTGCCTATCAGATTGAAAAGATCGCCCAGCACTATTTCAGAGAGAAATTCGCTTCACCCGCTCGCCGGCAAAACCTGCGCGCCTTTATCTGGCTGGGACTGCTCCTCTTCCCAAGCATTCTGTTCTCAATCAACCTCGGCCAAAAAAGTGTCATCTGGCTCCTCATCCTGACTTCAACTTGGCAACTCCTGCTGAACAAACGCGACCTCGTCGCCGGTTTAGTCCTCGGCCTGCTCTCCCTCAAGCCAACCCTTTTCTTCCTCCTCCCGCTGGTTCTGCTCAGCCGCGGCAAGTTCCGCTTCTTCCTCGGCGCTTCGCTGACCGTGCTCGCCATCTGGGGCAGCGGACTTTGCCTCTTTCCCGCAGAAGCTTGGCTCGGCTTCCTCCGCGAGGTTGGCGGAAGCTCAAACTACCCGGGTCAAAACGGCTACCGACTCGACTGGTCGTGCAATTTACTTTCCCTC
>JBJTQD010000451.1:0-5993 GCA_046075445.1 Planctomycetota bacterium | reverse complement strand
CGCTCTCCCAATTGAGCTACAGCCCCGAAAGGTCTTGGTCATTGTTGACCTTGAGTTGATGACGTTATCACTACCCCAGAAAACTGTCAAGGCACGAGGAATTTCAGGGGCCGAGGATTGGGGCTGCGGCGTTCCGAGTGGGCAACTGCCCCTGTTTTTCGGCCCGAATATGGCTCGAAACTTCAGCTGCAAAAATCTCGCCAGCCGAATCGGCCGCCGTCGGTTGCGTGGGCAGGCTGAATTGATACAGTGAAGAGGTTGGCCTGTCCGCTTTCTTGCGGTAGAGCCCGGGCAATTCACGACTCTTTCGAATTGCTTTGTTCAATTCAAAACCGATTCAACAGCTTCAACAGGGGCAGGACAAGACATGGCCAAGATTACGCTCAAAGGAAACCCGATCAACACCGTAGGCGATCTTCCCAAGGTTGGAGCCAAGGCTCCCGAATTCAATTTGACCGGAACCGATCTGGCTGAGTGCAAGTTGAGCAACTTCGCGGGCAAGTCGATCGTTTTGAGCATTTTCCCCAGTTGTGACACTCCGGTGTGCGCCGCTTCGATCCGCAAGTTCAACGAAGAGGCGGGAAAGTTGGGCGACACGGTTATTGTCAACGCCTCGCTCGACTTGCCTTTTGCTCACAAGCGATTCTGCGAGAGCGAAGGTTTGAAGCATGTGCGAAACGCTTCGGCTTTCCGTTCACCGAACTTCGGCAAGGACTATGGCGTGACGATTGTCGACGGTGCTCTGGCCGGCCTCTTCTGCCGCGCAGTCCTTGTGATCAATCCGGAAGGCGTGGTGAGCTACTCGGAGCTCGTTCCCGAGATCGCTCAAGAGCCGAACTACGATGCCGTCCTCAGCGCGCTCGTACAGACTGCCTAAGTTCACTTGGGGCGGTCGAAGCCGACTCTTTTGGCAGTCTGATTTCTGTCTGAGGGGCTGGTAATCCACCGCTGCAGCGTAAGAATAAAAACGGTTCACTCAGAGGGCTCTGGCCAGTGTGGCGAGAGCCCTTTTTTTATCCTGGGTGAGGAGTTTGCTCCATGTCTTTTGATTCCAATCGAGACCCGAGCGGGAGCTTGGGCGGGCGAGCAGTCGAGCCGGGTGAAGGTTTTTTCCGCCAGCTCCTCGATTCGATCAATGACCTCGTCTGGTCGTTGAGCCTCGATGGTCAGCGGATGCTCTATCTCAACGAGTCCGCACAGCTGGTCTACGGCGATGCGCTGGAGGAACTCCGCAGTCGCGACAACTTTTGGTTGGGAGCGGTGCATCCTGAAGACAAGGCGCCGATTCGCCAGAAGCTGCATCAACTCTTGATCGAGGGAGCTTTCTCTCGTGATTTCCGCGTTCTTGCTCGGGATGGCACCGAGCATTGGCTGGCTGGTCAGTTCCGGTTGATTCGAACTCCCGATGGATCGCCGCTGCAGATTGGTGTGATCGCAAAAGACGTCACGCAAAGGATTCGAACCCAGGAGCAATTGGTCGAGTCGGAAGCAAATTACGCGGCGCTGGTTCAGAGCTTGCCGCTGAATGTCTTTCGCAAGGACCGCGAGGGGCGGGTTGTGTTTGGCAACCAGCGTTACTGCGAGTCGCTGGGGAGGGCGCTGGAAGACTTAATTGGCAAGACCGACCGGGACCTGTTTGACCCGAAGTTAGCAGAGAAGTACCAGCGGGATGACCGGCAAGTGATGTCGACCGGGAAGGTCCTTCGCGATATTGAAGAGCACCCCGCTCCGGATGGAACCGTTCGTTACGTCGAGGTCCTCAAGGCTCCGATTTTCAATCGAGCGGGAAAACCGGCGGGGATTCAAGGCTTGTTCTGGGATGTGACCGAGCGATTTCTCGCCGAACAGCAACTCAAGGTGGCGAAGGAGTTGGCGGAAAAAGCCAGCCGCGCAAAAAGCGATTTTCTGGCGAATGTCAGCCACGAAATTCGGACCCCGATGAACGCGATTATCGGTATCTCGGAGTTGCTGCTTGATTCGCTGCGCGACCGCCAGTCGCGCGAATATCTCGGAATGATTCTGCAAAGTGCGGAGAGCTTGCTTTCGTTGATCAACGACTTGTTGGACTTCAGCAAGATCGAAGCCGGCAAGTTGGAACTCGATTTACAGGCCTTCAGTCTGCGAGAGTCGCTAAGCGATACGCTGCGGACGCTCGCCTTGAGAGCGCAAAGCAAAGGGCTGGAGTTGCTGCTGGAGTTTGATTCGGCTTTACCCGAGCGCGTGGTGGCTGATTTAGGTCGCTTGCGGCAAGTGTTGATCAATCTGGTTGCGAACTCGATCAAGTTCACCCACTCAGGTGAGGTCGTGGTTCGCTTTTCCAGCGTGACCCGCGACGAGCAATCGGTTTTGCTGGAGGTCGAAGTAATCGATACGGGGATTGGGATTCCAGCCGAGAAGTTGGCCAAAGTCTTTCGCGAGTTTGAGCAAAGCGAGCGGACCACGGCGCGGGAATATGGTGGCACGGGATTGGGGCTGCCGATCGCGGCAAGGCTCGTCGAGCTGATGGGTGGCCGGCTGGAAGTCGAAAGCGAAGTAGGGCGGGGAAGCCGATTTCATTTTCGCTTGCGTTGCCCGCTGGGAGTTGGTGGAGCGACCGAGTTGCCCGCGTTGGACGACACGATTTCCACCGATGAAATCTGGGTGGTTGAGGATCACGCGGCAACGGCGGAGAGCCTGCGAAAGTTGCTGACCGGTTGGAGATACGGCGTCCGCTGGTTGAACTCCGGAAGTCAGGCAGTTACCGAATTGTCGAAAAGAAATCGGGAAGGAAAACTGCCGCAAGCGATTGTCGTGGACTTCACATTGCCTGATGGAACGGGCTGGGAATTGATCGAAGCGGTGCGGCGACGCAGCGAATACGACGCGGTGGGGCTGGTGTTGTTGACTTCCGGGCAGAGTCTCTCCTTGATCGGGCAGGGGCTCGATTTCGAGCGAGTGATGAAGCCGATCAAGCCGCGTGAATTGCGGGAAGCACTCGCAGGAGCGGTGGGGGAAAGGCCACTCGAAGTGAGCGAGGCCGTGCCAGCGAAAGACGAGCCAAATCGGGGCTTGCGAATTTTGGTGGCCGAGGACAATCCGGTGAATCAGCGGCTGGCTCAAGGGTTGCTTCAAAAGCAGCAGCACACGGTGACGATGGCGGGTAATGGAGTCGAAGCGGTCGGTTTGGCGGCAGCAGGTGAATACGACCTGATTTTGATGGATGTACAAATGCCTCAAATGGATGGGATTGAGGCGACTCGGCGCATTCGCGCGGCCGGTTCACAAGTTCCCATCGTCGCGCTCACCGCGCACGCTACCGATGAAGTGCGGCAGGCTTGTTTGGAATCGGGGATGACCGATTTCCTTGCCAAACCAATTCGGCGCGAGCAGCTCTATCGCTTGATCGATGCGCTGACCGGTCGTCAGTCGGAGGAGTCAAACGTCAGCGATGGGCAGTCGGCGGAGATGCCGGGCACGGTGGACTGGCGGCACTCGCTGGAGACGGTGGGTGGAGACCGCGAGTTGTTGGCAGAGATTATTCAGGTGTTTTTGCGCGAGCGTGACGAGCTTTGGCGATTGATGGAGCAGGCTCTGGAGACGGGTGATGCGCGGGCTTTTCGCCGAGCGGCACACAGCTTTCGCGGATCGCTGTTGCATTTGGGGGCGGGGGAGGCTCGGCAAATTGCCGAACAGTTGGAGTTGCTCGGCCAGGCGGGTGACTTAGACAGAGCGAAGCAGAAGCTGGAGGATTTCCGCGGTGCTCTCGCGGCACTTGTTGCGGAACTGAAGACTTTCGTCATTTCACAGCCGTGATGTTGTTTTGCGTGTGACGCAATTCTGCCTTTACAGAGCGGGTGAATGTGTTTTTAGGTTGAGTGTAAAAACTAAAAAAGGGAGTCTCGCACGCGTGTGACGAGACCCCCTTTTTTATTTGAATCGATTCGACGTGAGTTAACAGGGACCGAAACTCATCGTCAGCAGCATGAAGACCAGGTCACGCTACTGCCAATTCGTCCTGACCACCGCTAACCGCTGGTGGCCGGTCCAGTTCTTTTCTGAGGATGAGCATATCGGACGGAGCTTCAATGCCCAGTCGTACGCGATCCCCGGAAACACGAACGATTGTTAACACAATCGAATCGCCTAACTTTATTTTCTCACTTTCCTTTCGGGAAAGAACAAGCATTCGAACAACCTCCTAGCAGCGAGTATCCAAGCTATGATTTTATGAATTATTCCTTGATTGCCACGGGAAGTGGCAGAACGGTCTTCTGGATTTTCTCGCCGGTTGAGTCGTAAAAGTTGATCGAGTTGGTAATGGTTTCCCAGACTGCAGTGAGTCGGACGCTTCGTGGGCCGTGAAGACAGAATAGGATTCCGCAACACTCACCACACTTCAACAAGACTCGTTCAGTGACTTGGAAGATACCTTCTTCAAAATCATTTATTTGACACAACGTGCGAGAGACAAACTGTCTAAGTTGAACCAGATTTTGAATCTCTTCACTGTTTTGCCGCATGTTCGGCAAACTCTCCTTGGGCTTGTACTGCCTGGACATCAGGCAGGAAGGATAAATTGGACACGGCGTAAATTGGGCCGACGGGTGAAGATATCGGCACATAATTTGACTGTAGGCAGGGCAATTTCGGTAATTTGTTAGGCTTGGCGAAGACTTTCGTACGTGGCAATTTGTACGCTCCACACAATCCAAACGATCGCGACTCTCTGGCGTTGCGCTAAATTTTTGAGTTCGCTGCTGAGTACCACTTGAGCCGGCTTTTCCGATGTTTTGCGAGGAAAAATCTTCTTGCAGCGGTCAGTGTCGGCGTTAATTGACCTTGAATCTCCCAGAGGTCAGCCCGAAACTGTCTGCCAGAGGTGGGGCGAGATCGGCGGGCCCGATGGTGGAACAAGATTACAGGCTAGAGAGACGAGACAGCGGCCATGTTTGATGTGCAACTGAACGAGTTTCGAGGCCCGATCGATCTGCTCTGGTTTCTCGTCCGCCGAAATGAAGTCGATGTCAGCAACCTGTCGCTGGCCAAGATCACCTCTCAGTTTCTAGAGTACCTCGAAGTGCTCAAGGAAATTCAGTTCGACAGTATTGGCGACTTTGTCGAGGTCGCCAGTCGGTTGGTGGAACTGAAGTCGCGGACGGTTTTGCCTCGACCGCCGGAAGAGGTTGAAGAGGGAGATGAGCGGGACCCGCGCGAGGATTTAGTCACCCGCTTGCTGCTCTACAAAGAGTTTCGGGACGTTGCCACGTTGCTCGACGAGCAGGCTGCATCTTGGCAGCAGCGTTATCCGCGGATGCAGGATGATTTGCCACCCCGCGATAACGATTTGGCTGAGCAACCGATCCAAGCCGTTGAGCTTTGGGACTTGGTCAGCGCATTCGGTCGTGTCCTGCGCGAGCAACGCCGGAATCAACCGGAGAAAATCTACTACGACGACACGCCAATTCAGGTGTACATGCGCCGGATCCACGGCCTGCTAGTTGGTCGCGGCAGTTTGCCTTTCTCTGGGTTGTTTGAGCCAGGTATGCACAAGAGCTCAATGATCGGCGTGTTTCTCGCCGTTCTTGAGTTGGCTCGGCATCACAACGTTCGCACTGAACAAGCGGATCTCAATTCAGAAATCCTCGTCGTCCCCGGCGAAGGGTTCTCAAACGAACTGCGGATTTCGGACGTCGACAACTACGACTCGAGCCAGTTGAAAGATATGGGGATCGACGCAGGACGTTAGGCGTTGACGGTGAACGCTGCGGTGAAGCTGCTGGAGAGCATGGGACGATTTGGACCTCTGAGACTCATGGGGCTACTGGGAGAGGGGTACTTAGAAGCAGACCGCGCGGTGCGTATTAATTCAAACTTCCGCATTCCGCATTGCCACTTCCGATTAATCTTCCTCGTAGTCTTCGTCGTCACCTGACTCTTCATCCGAGTCTTCGAACTCTGATTCTTCGTAGTCGGAGGCGTCGAAGCGAATGGTGTCTTCTTCCTCTTCTTCTTCG
>JBJTQD010000450.1:0-5680 GCA_046075445.1 Planctomycetota bacterium | reverse complement strand
TCGCCCGTTTCCCGATCGGGACCCGGTGAACCCGCGCGGAGTCTTTCTCGGTGCGAACGATGGAGCGAGCGGAGTCGGATTGCTTGCCGAACTGGGACGGCACCTCTCTTCAATGGAGGGGAAGTGGGGAGTCGACTTTGTATTTTTCGACGGCGAGGAGTTGGTCTACGTTGCGGGACGCGATCAGATGTTTTTGGGATCGCAGTTTTTTGCCCAGCAGTACGCTGCCCGGAATTGGGACGTGAAGTACCAGTACGGTGTGCTGGTCGACATGATTGGCGATAAGGACTTGCAGATTTACTACGAAAAAAACAGCATGCAGTCCGCTTCCCGCATCGGCAAAAGCATTTGGGGTGTAGCCAAGCAATTGGGTGTCAAAGAGTTTATTCCCGAAGAAAAGCATCAAATTCGGGATGACCACCTTCCGCTTAACGAGATAGCTCGAATTCCGACGCTCGACATCATCGATTTCGACTATCCCAATCCGCAGCGGCCTAATGAATTCTGGCACACGCTCCAGGACTCACCGGAAAACTGCTCGGCAGAGTCTCTAGGCAAAGTTGGCTCGGTATTACTCGAATGGTTGAGGCAGTTGCAGAAGTTATGACGCTGGTGCCCTTCAACTGCCGACTTTGCGATATCGTCAGCCATTCAGCCCTGGCAGTCTTGGGCCTCAGTGGCAACGTGATTCTGCTGCTGATGGGGATCAGCTGTTTCTGCGTCGGCGTTCTTTTGATGTTTCACCACCGCCGGGAGTGGGAAGCGAGTTTTGAAAGAGCGGTCGACGCGCGGACAAGAAAGTTTGAGGACCACAAGTTCCGCCGCCGCGCGGTACTGGCCACGATGATTTCCTCCGCCGGTTGCGTGATGGCTTCAACTTATTGGTTAGTTGATCCTCGGCGCTGGGCGACGATGATGGGCGTCCTGATTCTGATGCTGCTTGGGATCATCTTGCTGGCGTTTTTAGATCTGTTCAGCGTCGGTTTGAGGGAAATTACCAAGGGGAACGAGACGGCTCACCAAGAGATGGTCCAAAAGTATTTGGAACTGCGGGAGAAGAAGCAGCGTGAGCAGGCCGGGATGGAGAGCTCTACCGACGAGTCGAACGAGGAAAAATAGTTCACGAATCTGCGGAAAACGCAGTTGAAAAATTCCCTGTGGGAAGTGCTGGCTTCCCCGGTTTGACGAATGGAAATCGCCCAACCAAACTAAAGGTTTCGCTTTTTCCTCCAAAGTCTGAATAGGTCGGCGGGCAAATGATTCTTCGCAGCACGCGTTGGTTGGCAACATGGTTGGTCGTTGGTGTAACCTGTTTGGGAGGCTCGATCGGTTTGGCTCAGGAGTCTGCTCCTGCTGAGAAGCCTGAGACGCCGAAGTTCGACTCGGGTTGGGCCGGGCCTCTCTCATTTCGCAATATTGGCCCTGCGTTGATGGCTGGCCGAATTGCCGATATCGCAGTCGACCCCGAGCATCCCAACACTTGGTACATCGGCGTTGGATCCGGTGGCGTTTGGAAGACCACCAATTCAGGCACGACTTGGACTCCGATTTTCGATGGCCAGAGCGTCTACTCGATCGGTTGTATTTCGCTTGACCCAAGTGACTGCAACACGGTGTGGGTTGGCACCGGAGAGAATGTGGCTGGGCGTCACGTCGCAATCGGCGATGGGATTTACGTCAGTCACGACGGTGGCAAAAGCTGGGAGAACAAAGGACTCAAACAATCGGAACACATCAGCAAGATTTGGGTTGACCCACGCGATTCAAAGGTGATTGTCGTTGCGGCTCAAGGCCCGCTCTGGTCACCCGGAGGCGAGCGTGGAGTTTACAAATCGACCGACGGTGGAGCGAGTTGGCGTCAAGTGCTCGCGAAGGGGCCCTACACGGGAGCGACCGACGTCGTTGCTGACCCGGAAAATCCGGATGTCCTTTATGCAGCGCTGCATCAGCGGCATCGCACTGTCTGGGCACTGCTCGATACGGGTCCCGAGAGCGGGATTTATAAGTCGGTTGACGGTGGGGAAACATGGAGTCAACTTTCGAGCGGCTTGCCCGGCGAAGACAAAGGCAAGATCGCACTTGGCGTCTCGAAGCAAAAGCCGAACGTGGTTTACGCTACGATCGAACTGCCGAATCGTACCGGCGGCTTTTGGCGAAGTGAAAACCGCGGAGCGAGTTGGGAAAAGGTCAGCGACTTTGTCTCCAGCGGAACCGGTCCGCACTACTATCAGGAAATCTATGTCGACCCGCATCATTTTGATATGATCTACCATGCGAACAACGTCCTGATGCGGAGCGAAGATGGCGGCCGCAACTGGAAGGCAATTGAAGGACAGTGGAAGCATGTCGATAACCACGCAGTAGTATTTCATCCGACGGACCCCGAGTATGTTCTCGTCGGTACGGACGGTGGTTTGTACGAGTCCAATGATTACGCTCGCTCGTTCCGGTTCTTCCCCAACTTGCCAATCACCCAGTTCTACAAAGTCGACGTCGATTACGACCTGCCTTTTTACAATGTCGTCGGCGGCACTCAGGACAATAACTCGCAATATGGACCGACGCGAACACGCTTCGTTCAGGGGATTCGCAATTCCGACTGGAGCATCGTCGTCGGAGGAGACGGACACGACAACGCGATCGACCCCTCCAACCCAGATATCATCTACGGCGAATCTCAGCAGGGGTTCATTCGCCGTTTTGATCGCCGCACTGGCGAATCGGTTGATATCCAGCCGCAGCCGGGCAAAGGTGAAGAGGGATTGAGGTTTAACTGGGACTCGCCGATTCTGGTAAGTCCGCACAACCCTAGCCGCATTTATATCGCCAGTCGCCGTCTCCATCGTAGCGACGACCGAGGTGAGTCTTGGGAAGCGATCAGTCCCGACCTTTCGCGAGGGGAAGATCGCTGGGGTTTGCCGATCATGGGTCGCGTTTGGGGAATCGACGCTGGCTTTGATTTGCTCGCGATGACGCAGTACGGGAATATTACTTCGGTCAGTGAATCACCCAAAGTCGAAGGGCTGATTTATATCGGCACGGATGATGGTTTGGTACAAGTGACCGAGGATGGTGGTAAGACCTGGCGGAAAATCGAAAAGATTTACGGCGTCCCGGAGAAGGCTTTCGTTAATGACATCAAGGCGGACCGGCATGACCCGAACACCGTCTATGTCGCGCTCGACCATCACAAGACGGGTGACTACAAGCCGTACCTCCTGCGTTCTCGCGACCGTGGTCTGACTTGGGAATCGATTGTCGGCGACCTTCCAGAACGCCACCTTGTCTGGCGATTAGAGCAGGATCATGTTGAGCCGAATCTGCTGTTCCTCGGAACTGAGTACGGCGCCTTTGTGAGCGTCGATGGCGGAGCGAAATGGAGCAAGCTGGGTGGCTTGCCGACCATCAGCGTTCGCGACCTGGCGATTCAGAAACGGGAGAACGACCTCGTTGCTGCGACCTTCGGCCGTGGCATCTATGTACTGGATGACTATTCGCCGCTGAGAGAGATGGCAAAGGCGACCTTCGCCGAAAAGCCGTTCCATATTTTCGCTCCTCGTAAAACCCCGTGGTATCTGCCGGGCGACGAGTTGGGTGGCGAAAAGGGTTTTCAAGGCGATGACTTTTTCACGGCTCCGAACCCGACCTTTGGCGCAGTCTTCACAGTCTTTATTAAGTCAGTGGAAAAGACGCTGGCGCAGACTCGCCAGGAAGCTGAAGGTTCCGCGAAAGGCGAAAGTCGCGATGCGGTTGTACCAAGCTGGGAGGAACTGCGGGCAGAGAGCGAACAAGAAGCAGAAAGAATCTTCCTTGAGATTCAGGATGCTTCGGGAAAAACCCTCAAGCGGATCGACTGTCCTGTTGCGGCCGGCGTGCACCGAGTTAGTTGGGACCTCCGATATAACTTGCCGGTGACGAACTATCCGATTTTGGCCGCGCCAGGCACTTACAAGGTACAAGCTCGTCGTCTTTGGGAAGGCAAGCTGACCAACTTAGGTGACCCGGTCGAGTTCGTGGTTGAGCAAATTTTCCAGCCGGCTGTCGCTGCGGTCTCGGCTGAAGATCGAAAGGCTTTCCAAGAACGAGCGACGAAGGCTCAGGTTGCACTGATGGAAGTTACCAGCCAGATGGTGCGATTGGAGAAGGAACTGGATGGTCGAGCTGGGCTGATTCGCGAACATGCAGCTGACTTGGAACAGTTCGAAGAGCTGGTGCGTAAGGCAAAGCGAAAGCTGGGTGGGCTGAAGCGTAAGTTCAGCGGTGACGAGTTGAAATCAAGTCGCCATGTTCAAGAAGTGCCCGCCGTTGCCCAGCGTGTAGCGGCGGCCATTTACAATTCGGCTGGCAATTTACACGGTCCGACGAAGACCCATCGTCAGCAGTTGGAAATTGGCGAGCAGGAGTTGAATGAATTGCGGGCGGAAGTTCAGCAGTTGGAGGGAGCCGAATTCGCTGACTTGCGCAACCGGATGAATTCAGCGGGCTTGCCTTACATCCCGCCTGCGGATGGGATGCCACTGAGCCCCGAGCGGGATTAGTGAGACGCGTAAGCCCTAGGTTGCCGCGAGGCGATGTCGGGTAGAGCAAGAATTGAAATCTCGATCGGCGTGGGTCTTGCGACCCCGCCGATTTTTTTGATTTCAACACACTTGATGGCTCCCTGAGTGCAAGCCGCTTTTAAGCTTCGCCTCGCCGTTGACTACGGGCTAAACGAGGGAGTGCGAACCGCTTTTTTTTAAGCTGTGTCCTCTCCGTTTATCCTTTCCTCTTTCTACCGGACAAGGATCTCGACTTTACGGAAATCGATTGGGTGGCTTTCGCTTTGCAGGGAGATCGAGCCTCGATCGAGTTGGAGCTGATTGTCCTTGATTAAGGGCTTGGAGTTGCCGTCGTTGGGGTCGAGTTGGGGACGCTGGTATTCCAGCACTACCTCGCCATCAATGATGTGACGGATGACTTGGTTGCCAACCACTTCGATTTCAGCAGTCACCCACTGATCGCCATGGTAGGTCTTCGATTTGGAGTCGGTGCAGTGCCGGGTAACAAGCTTGCCATCCATTTCGACGTGGGTTCCCGGTGTGCAGAGGTTGAGCGTATGCCGCTCGTTGACTCCGTTTCCACCGAGCAATTGGACTTCGATCGATGACGGGAAATCTTGAGCGAGCGTCATTGATTCCGGGGTTTGCCCGTTGACCATCACGCCGCTGTTACGAAAAGCCCATCCGGGTCCACCGGGGACTTGGTCGCCTACAAACCGATACTCAAGTCGCAAGCGATAATTTGAGTAAGTCCCCTCGTGAAACAGGTGCCCGAACTTTTCGTTGAATTTGTCGTAAGCTTCATAGCGGACTTTCAGCAGCCCGTCTTCTACCCGAAACGTGTTGCCGAAATTATCCCCAGGCTTGTGCCCGCGGATTTTCGGAGTCCAGCCCGTAAGGTCTTTGCCGTTAAACAACTGAACCCATTTCTCTTCAGCTTGCTTTGGGGCTTCTGTCCCGGTTGTTTGTGCCCAAAGGCAAGGACTGGCAGTCAATGAAAGGGAGACAAACAAAGTGAGTAGCTTAGAGAGCTTCATCGTTTTTCCTTCAGTCAGCAAGGTTTAATGGCATGAATCACGAGGGCGAGGTCCGGCAGCAAGGCCGGAGCGCTTAGGGTGGGTTGCAACCGCGCGGGCAATGCT
>JBJTQD010000449.1:0-895 GCA_046075445.1 Planctomycetota bacterium | reverse complement strand
GGAATCGAAAGTCCAATTCAGCCCCTTCCGGCCCCAAAACCCTAATAAATCCGCATCGCACCAGCCGTGTGAGCCGGCTAACTGGAAAAACCGCGAGACTAGATACCCCACGCGAGCGGGACCTACCCAGCTTTAACTGTTCGATACCTAAATAAACAGGGATCTGCGAAAGGAGACTGCCCCGCCAACCCTAATTTGGCTCACCTCGGTTGTGCAGCACTTGACCTTCAACCCGCCCTCAAACTCACCGAAAAAACGGTGACCAAGCCTATTTGGTTCGAAAAGCCGAAACCGCACGACAAAACGAAGTTGTCAGTTTAATGCAGTCGAAGAGAAAAGACGCCCCGCCTATTTCGCGTCCGAATTGAGATAGCCAATGCCCCTGGCTTGCTCAATCTTACGCACGCGCCCCTCTCCGGGTCAACCTCGCAAAATCGCAAACTTGCCCGCTACCAACCTCATCCCGCCTCCACTTTTTTGAATTCGAGTCGGAAAGCAGTTGCCCCAGCCAAGAAAGCTCAATTCGAATCATGCTGTTATTCGGCGAAGACCTGCCCGATTGCCTCCACTGGCAGCAAACTCAAAAGCGATGTGGCTTCATCTAACGTTTTGCGCACAACTCTCTCGACTTGTCCGATAAAGCCCCGGGTCTCTTGAATGGTCGCCGTCGCAAAACTTTCGCAGCACTGAATTGAATGCTTGCCAAGCCAGCTCCGGTTTTGCTCTGCTCGATTTTTTCCACGACTCAAGGAAGCCGCTGCAAGTCGAAACGTTTGCTTCATCGGCTGCGGCGAACTCTGCAGCCAGCGGGAACTACCTGCCAACTGCTCGCTGAAGTCCAGCACACTTAAAGCAGTTTTGTCGAGTAAACGAGCCACCTCGCTTCCGGCTACAG